>CAMPKL010000023.1 GCA_946887065.1 uncultured Bryobacterales bacterium | reverse complement strand
CGCCGTTGTTGGCTTCGCTGCGGTCCTCCAACGCCGCAGTTCTGGTGTACCCGGCGCTAATCCGAGCCAGGAAGGTGATCCGCGCCGCGCATTGGTGGAAGCTGGCTCTGTTGGGGGCGGGCCTACAGGTGGGCAATCAGCTGATCTATGTCGCGGCGTTGAGTTGGACGAGCGTCGCACACGCGGCATTCATCTACAGCGTGTTGCCGGTGATTATCCTGCTGTTGGCGGCGTCGCGCGGGCAGGAGAAGATCACCTCAAACAAGCTGATCGGGATGTCGGTCTGCTTTGCGGGCGCGGTGTGGCTGGCTTCTGACCGTTCGGGCGGGGGCGACCCATCGCTGCAAGGGGATGCGATGTTGGTCGTGGCCGGGATCATGTTCGCGGCCTTCACGGTATTCGGCAAACAGGCGCGGCAGAAATACGGCGCGGTGGCGCTCAACTCGCTGGCCTACGTCAGCGGGGCCGCGTTGCTGCAGCCAGTGATTTGGCTGGGATATCGCGATTTTGCGTTCGCGTCGGTACCGAGCGAAGCTTGGTGGGCGGTGGCTTACATGGCCGTTTTCCCGTCCGTGCTTGGGTATCTGATCTACTACTGGGCGCTGGGCCACGTAACGGCTTCGCGGATCGCCGGCGTGCAATATATCCAGCCGCTGACGGCGACTTCGCTGGGGTGGATCTTGCTCGGCGAGTCAGTATCGCTGAACCTGGGCATGGCCGGGGCGGTGATTCTGATCGGGGTCTACTTGGCGGAGCGGCGTTGAAGGCGCCGAAAGGCTCTAAACTGGCATCTAACGATGGCGGCGCCGGACAAATCATTCCCAGGACCCGATGGGCGGGAGCGTTGTTGGTGGTGCGCGGGCGACGAGGCCTTCGTGCCCTATCACGACGAAGAGTGGGGATTCCCCGTCGATGACGATCGGAGACTCTTCGAAAAGATCTGCTTGGAAGGCTTCCAGGCCGGATTGAGTTGGCGGACGATACTGAACAAGCGCGAGAATTTCCGCAAAGGGTTCTCGAATTTTGAGATTGCCGAGGTCGCCAAATTTGGCCCCAAACAAGTGGAGAGATTGCTCAGCGACGCCGGGATCGTCCGCCATCGCGGCAAGATCGAGTCCACGATCAACAATGCCCGCAGAGCGCAGGAATTGATCGCCGAGGTTGGCTCGTTGGCCGCGTACTTTTGGCGTTATGAACCGGCGCCGGCTAGCCGTCCCAAAAAGGTGACCCACGCCGAGCTGCTCAACATGGCCAAGTCGCCGGAATCGCTGGCGCTGTCGAAAGATTTGAAGAAGCGCGGCTGGTCGTTCGTGGGTCCGACGACGATCTACGCCTTTATGCAGGCGATGGGCTTAGTCAACGATCACCAAGAAGTTTGTGCATTGCGCTCGCGGGCCGAGCAAGCGCGAAAGGCCTTCCGGAGGCCTGTTTAAGGCGTTCCATGAAGCAGGCCGACCACGACGCTCCCAACGTTGATCTCAGCGAACGTTTCGAAGATGCGTTGGCCTGGGCGTCCGCGCTACATCGGCGGCAGGCGCGCAAAGCGCCTGCCGTGCCGTACGTCTCCCACTTGTTGGCCGTGTGTTCGTTGGTGTTAGAGGCGGGCGGCGATGAGGACGAAGCGATCGCGGCATTGCTGCACGACGCCGTTGAGGATCAAGGCGGCGCGCCGCGGTTGCACGAGATTCGAAGCCGATACAACGATCGAGTGGCGCAAATCGTCGACGGCTGCACGGACGCGTATGAGAGTCCCAAGCCCGCCTGGCAAAAGCGCAAGCAGGACTTCATCAGCAGCTTGGATGAAGCTACGGAGTCGGTATTGTTGGTTGTGGCTGCCGACAAGCTGCACAACGCGCAAAGCACGATCGACAGCCTCCAGGCGGAGGGCCCGTCGGTGTGGGACAGATTCCGCGGCAGGGAGCGGACCTTGTGGTATTACCGGCAAGTCGCCGAGGCGTTAGAGCGTCGAGGGGCAAACAACCTGACGCGACGTCTGCGCCGTGCGGTCGACGTGCTGGAGAGCTTATGAGCGATCTTAGCGGTCAGGGCAGGATAATGGATTCACATGCATCATTACGTCCTGTATAACGGCCGGATCGTTTCGGCCGACGAGTCGATCTTCAAACCGGGACAGCTGGGGTTGCTGTCAGGCTGGGGCGTTTTCTCGACCTTGCGTATCGGCCGCGGCGTCGCGTTTGCTATTGAGCGCCATTGGGCGAGGTTGTGCCGCGATGCGGAATTGATCCATGTCGATTTGCCGGTCAATTTGGATGGCGTTCGCGCCGGCTTCGCGGAACTGATTCGGCACAACGATGCGCTGGAAGCCGTGGCGCGCATTTGCGTGTTTCGGTCCAAAGGCGGCCGCTGGGAAGGCCCGGGAACGGGAGCCTCCTCAGACGGGGTGGCGCTGACGGACGACCTCTCGCCCTGGCCGGAGACCGCATCGCTAGACGTGCGAGCCAACGCGCGGTTTGCCGCGTCTCCGTTTGTCGGGGCCAAGACGCTTTCCTGGTCGGCGAATCTGACGATGTATGAGGACGCCCACCGCGCGGGCTTCGACGAGGTCATCTTGCTCAACGAACGGAGCGAAGTTACCGAATGCACATCGGCCAATATTTTCGCTGTTCAGGACGGCGTCACCTACACGCCGCCCTTGCATTCCGGATTGTTGCCTGGGGTGACTCGCGAAGTGATGCTGACGGAACTGCGCAGCAGCTCGATGGTTCGGGAAAAGGTGCTCTCGGTCGATGATCTGCTAGAGGCGGAGGAAGTTTTTATTACCTCGTCCACGCGGGAACTGCTGCCGGTCGCCCGAATCGGCGAAACGCGTCTACGCGGCGCCGGCGAGTGGCCTGTGATGAATCGGCTCGGTCGGGAACTACGCGATTACATAGATCGCTACACGCACGCGCAACTGGCCGGAGACTAGCCGCGGCGCTACATCAGTTTGGCGGCGGCATCGCGAACGAGCGTTGCTACCGCGTGCGCTTCGGCGGCTTCTCCGCGGCCGCAGGGGCCGACGCCCTCGGACGTCTTGGCTTTGAGTCCTATTCGCTCCGCGTCGATGACGAGAATGCGCGCCAAGTTCTTGCGGATCGCTTGGCGGTGCGGCAACAACTTGGGACGCTCCAGAACGACGACTGCATCGATGTTGACGATGCGATAGCCGTAGCCTACGACCAACTCCCGGGCCTGCTGCAGAAAGACTTCGCTGTCAGCATCTTTCCATTGTGGATCGCTTGGCGGAAACAGCTCTCCGATATCGCCAAGGCTCGCGGCGCCTAAGAGCGCGTCGGTGATGGCGTGCATCAAAATGTCAGCGTCGGAGTGGCCCGCAAGCCCTTTTTCGAAGGGCAACTCGACGCCGCCGATGATGAGCTTGCGATCAGGCTCTAGGCGGTGTAGGTCATAGCCTATACCGGTGCGAAACTCCTGCGGCATCGGCCTACGCTTCGTCCTCGGGATTTTCTAGATAGAACTGCGCCAACTGAAGGTCGGAAGGCCGGGTTATCTTGATGTTCCGCGGGCTGCCCATCATGACGTGAACGTCGTGGCCCAAATGTTCCACAAGACTGGCCTCATCGGTGCCGGTAAAGCCGTCGCGTTCCGCGGCGGCGTAGGCCCGCCGCAGCAAGTCCGTGCGAAAGGCTTGGGGCGTCTGAGCGAGCATGATGGTCTCGCGCGGCAGAGTGGCATGGACAATGCGCTGGTCGACCCGTTTTACGGTGTCGACGGCGGGCACGCCCAGGATGACGGCGCCGTCGCGGTCCGCCTGTGCGACGACCTGATCGATCAATTCGGTCGCCACAAATGGGCGGACGGCATCGTGGATGGCCACGATCTCCACCTCGTCCGCAACCAGGGCGAGACAATTCTTGACGGACTCTTGGCGGTTCTGGCCGCCTGGCGCGAGGCGGACCGGTTTGGAAAACGCCTCTTCGGCGAGCAGCGCGGCGACTTCTTCTTTATCGCTCTCGCGCACGGCGATGAGGATCTCGGAGATGGATGGGGCGGCGTCAAAACGGCGAAGCGTGTGGACGAAGATGGGCGCTCCGCCGATCGAGAGAAACTGCTTGCGCGTCGACGCCTCGGTTGCGCCGCGGCCCATCCGCGTGCCCAGTCCGGCTGCCGGAATGATTGCTGCCGCTTTCATTTATCTAGCTGGCGTTTGCGGTCTCGCTCAATTCACCGGCATTGCCCGGGTTGGACCCCCGATCCCGCTCTAGTTTCCCAAAAATCATCTTGCCGGCGGCGGTCTGAATCACACTGGTGACGGAGATGTCGACTTTCTTGGAGATTAGGTGCCGGGCATGATCGACGACCACCATGGTGCCGTCGTCCAAGTAAGCCACGCCTTGCTCGTGTTCCTTACCCTCTTTTTGAATTAGTACGCGCATCAATTCGCCCGGCAGGACAACGGGTTTCACGGCATTGGCCAGTTCGTTGATGTTGAGGGCCGCGATGCCCTGAACGGCGGCAAGCTTGTTGAGGTTGAAGTCGTTGGTGACGATCTTGCCTTGGTAGTTCTTGGTGAGTTCCACTAGTTTCTGATCGACTTCTTTCAGCCGAGGGTAGTCATCTTCCACGATCTTGACATCGAGATCGCCGTTATCCTGCAGACGCTTCAACATGTCGAGCCCACGCCGGCCGCGGTTGCGCCGCGCCGGGTCGGCCGAGTCCGCTATCGATTGTAGTTCCCAGAGGACGAAGCGCGGGATGATGATGGGTCCGTCCAAGAAGCCCGCTTCGGCGACTTCGGCGATTCTGCCGTCGATGATGACGCTGGTATCGAGGATCTTGCTGATCCCCTTTTGCGCCGCTTCTTGGCGAAAGGCCGCGACGCCGCCGAGGTTCAGCGCTTCTCCCTGCGCTCCTCCGACGGCGATCCCAAGATAGGCGCCCAGCAGGAGAATGAGAATCTGCAGTGCGGCGGAGGCGCTTTCACCGACGGCTGAGCGTAGCGCCGCAGCCGCCATGGCCGCTCCGGCGACGCCGAAGATGAGGCCAACGGCGCCGCCGATGACCCGTTTCAAAGCGGCATGACGCAGGCGCATCTCGGCCAGCACGATGATCGCGCCGGCAAACATCCCGAGGCCAAGCGCGCCGCTCAGCGAAGTCCCGAACGGGCGTACGTCAGCGATGATCGCAGCAACGGCAATGACGAGCGTTGCGCGGAGAACCCACAAATCCGTCATAGTACTGTGCGCCCCTGACCGGACCGGAGAGTTCCAGTACGGATAAAACCTTTCGATCCAGATAGATAGCATACCGCAGAACAGTCTGCGAATCACGCCAAAACTGCTTGGCGCCGCGCCGGAAGGGGGACGAGGGGGTCCTACAGAGGACCCGCAAACGGCAATTTTGAGGGTTGCGGCCACGGGCCGTGGACCTGCTAACTTGGGGCATGACGGCATACAAACCGGCCCTGGTTCTCGCGCTCTGCGTTGCTTGTTCCCCGACTCCTCCCGACTCCGAGACCGCCGTGGCCACCCAGCCCGGCAGCGGTCAATTCGCGAGCGCCGCCGCAGCGGGGGACACGGTCTATCTTTCAGGCCAGACTGCCGAACGCGGCGATCCAGGCGACATCGAGTCGCGCACGCGGAGCGCGATGGACAAGCTGGGCGCGGTTCTTCAAGAGCAGGGACTGGGCTTCTCCAATCTTGTCAATTGCCGTTTGCAACTGGCGGACATGGAAGACTACCAAACCGTCAATGGAATTTACGCTAGTTACTTTTCGGCTGAGCGCTATCCGGCGCGGACGACCGTTCAAGTTGCCGCGCTGCCCGATGACGGGAGCATCACGGTCACCTGCATCGCTTATCGGGACGCGGCATCGATGAGCATCGTGCGGCCGGCGCCCGAAGTGATCCCGCCGGCAATGGGCCCGTATTCCCCGGCGGTCATGGCAGGCAATATGCTTTATGTCTCCGGCCAGGGCGGGCGCGATCCGCTGACGGGCGAGACGTCACCCGAGGCCGGCGCTCAAACGGATCGAACGCTGCAGACCATTCAGGCGACGATCGCCGCTGAGCAGCTAGGGCTGGATAGCGTCGTGAACGCAGCATATTACTACCCCAACCTGGACGATGCCGCCCAGATCGAGGCGCGGCTTGCGGCGGCGCTGCCCGCGGGCAGCGGACCGGCGGGGGCGGCGGTTCCGGTGGGCCGGTTACCAGGCGATATCTTGGTCGAGATTGCCGTCATTGCCGCCAAGGACCGCTATACCGTGACGCGCCTCTTCCCGCCCGGGGAAGAGCCAACCGCGGGGGTTAGCCCGGCCGTGTTGGCGGGCAACACGTTGTACGTGACGGCTCTGGCCATGCCCGAGGCGGGAGCAGGCCTTGAGGAGCAGTTCCAGGCGATCCTGACGCGCCAGAAACTCGTGCTCGGGCTCGCTGAGATGGATCTGGCCAACGTGGTCTATGCGGATGTTTACCTGGGCGACGTCGCCGACACAGAGGCGGCGCGAGCGCTCATTGGCGAGGCCTTCGGAGCCAATGCTCCCGCCGGAACCATCGTCGGTATGAAATCCCTGAACGGGGCGAAGGTGATGGTGGGATTGACGGCCGCGAAGTAGTCGCCTAGGGGCCGGTATCTTTGGCGACCAGTTGGGCGAGCTCATTGAGGAACTCTTGTTCGTCCTCGAACTCGCGGTAGACCGAGGCGAAGCGCACGTAGGCGACTTTGTCGATGCGCTTGAGTTTGGTCATGAGCAGTTCGCCGATACGCGAAGTGGTGCATTGGCGATCATCGGAGCTGGCCACAAGGTTCTCGGCGGCGCTCACGAGCTCTTCGAGCTGCATCATGCTCACGGGACGCTTCTCGGCGGCGCGCAACAGACCGCTCAACACCTTCTTGCGTTCGAACGGTTCGTGGCGGCCGTCTTTCTTGACGACCATGTAGGGAATCTCGTCGATGCGCTCGTAGGTCGTGAAGCGGCGGTTGCACTCCAGGCATTCGCGTCGACGGCGAATGACGTCGCCTTCTTTGCTTTCGCGGGAGTCGACGACTTTGTCCGCTGTGACGCCGCAAAAAGGACAGAGCATGAAAGAGAGCGACCCAACGTCGCTGGAGGGTTCCAGTTCTGATTCTAGCGCGACGGTGAATCTATGATGACTGTATCCCCGACGTCCATCCGATGACGCGCGTACGACGGACTCGGTATGCGCCGAGCCCGACCGGCTATCTCCACTTGGGCCACGTCGCGCACATGTTGTACGTGTGGGGCGCTGCACGCGCTTTTGGCGCGGAGGTCATTTTGAGAATGGAGGATCACGACCGAGGGCGGAGCCGGCGGGAGTTCGAGGCCGCCATTCGCGAAGATTTGGATTGGTTGGGATTTGTGCCGGCGAACGTTTTGGAGGCAGAGAGCCAGTACCGGCAGAGCGATTGCTCGGATCGCTATGAGGCGGCGCTCGAAAGGCTCAAGAGACACGCCCATGTCTACTGCTGCGGGTGCACGCGCAAGCAGATCGCCGCACGCGTATCGCCGGCGGCCGATGGTGAGTTGCCTTACGATGGCCGTTGCCGCGAATTGGGTTTAACCAAAGGCGGAGTTCGTGTGGAACTCGAAGGCGGCGCGGAGTCATTCGTCGACGGCTTGTTGGGCGAACAGTCGCAAGATCCTAGCGTTCAGTGCGGCGACGTGCTGTTGCGCGATGCTGCGCAGCAGTGGACCTACCAGTTCGCCGTGACGGTGGACGATTGGATCCACGAAGTCGACTTGGTGGTTCGCGGGGAGGATCTGTTGCCGTCGACCGGCCGGCAGATCCGGCTGGGGAAGCTGCTGGGACGGGAGAAGGCGGCGCTTTTTCTGCATCATCCGCTGATAAGAGACGACGCCGGGGCGAAGCTGAGCAAAAAGGAGGCGTCCGCTCCGATTCGCGAAATGCGGCGCCGCGGCGTGCCGGCCCAACAGGTGCTTGGTACGGCGGCGCAACGGGTCGGGCTCACAGCCGGGGACGCTCCGCAGGAGCGAGAAGCGTTGCTGGAACTCACCGCGAAGCGGCTGCGTGAGGACTGTGCCTGGCCGCCGGATTACTCGGCGAGCAACTTCACGCCGAGCATCAACAGAACGCCCAAGACGACTAAGGCGACCTGAACCAGGGCCTTCTTGCCTCCGCGTTCCCTATGCAATTCGGGGATGAGATCGGCCGCGGCGATGTACAGAAAGTTTGCCGCGGCCACCGGCAACAGATAGGCGACGAATTTCTGCGACTCGGCGCCTACGGCCAGACTCACGACGGCGCCGAGGATGGCCATCGTCGCGGAGAGAAAGTTAAAAAATAGAGCGCGTTTGACGCTGAGGCCGCCGTGGATGAGCACGCCCAAATCGCCTATTTCTTGGGGGATTTCGTGGATGGCCACGGCAAGCGTCGCCGCGGCTCCGACGGAAAGATCCACCTGGAAGCTGGCCGCGATCATGACGCCGTCGACGAAATTGTGCAGTCCGTCGCCGATGAGGTTCATCACGATCACGGGCTTGGGGCCATGGTCGTGCTCATCAAATTCCTCTTCCCCGTGGTGATGGGTCCACAAGAACTTCTCAAGGGCGAAGAAAACCACGAACGAGCCGGTCAGCAGCAGGAACAGAGGCAGGCCTGTCCCCAACTCATCGATGGCTCGGGGCAATACGTGCAGCAGCGCCGTGCCAAGTAGACTGCCGGCCGCGAGCGCCACGAGGTGGGGAATTAAGGCATCCAGGCCGGTCCTGTTGCGGGACAGGGCCAGGAGCCCGACGAAAGACAGGACGCTGAGCAGGGCGACGCTGGAGAGGGTTACCGCCCAAAGTTCAATTGGATCTGTCAACGGAGGCCTGCGAGCGAACCTCCCAGTGTACCGGGCGCGCTGGACTCCGCGGCGGACTCAGACCCAGTAGGTGCGATCCAAACTGCGGTACTGGACAGCCTCGGCGAGATGCCGGACGCCGATGGCGGGCTCCGCGGCGAGGTCGGCGATGGTTCGCGCGGTCTTGAGAATGCGGTCATGCGCGCGGGCGGAGAGGCCCATGCGTTCCACCGCGGCCTCCAAGGTTCTTTCACCGGCGGCGTCGAGCTTGCACAGTTTGCGCAGCACCTTCGTCGGCATGCGGGCGTTGGCGAAACCGCGCTGAAGCTGGATCTCCCGCGCGGCTAGAACTCGTTGGCGAATGGCTGACGATGACTCGGCCTGCGGCGTGGAATGCAGTTCGCGGTATTTCACCGGAGGCGTCTCGACGTGAATGTCGATGCGGTCGAGCAAGGGCCCGGATATCTTGCCGACGTAACGTTGGATCTGTGGGGGCGTGCAGCGGCATTCGCGATGCGGATCACCGAAATAGCCGCACGGGCAAGGGTTCATCGCCGCGACGAGCATAAACGAAGAGGGGAAAGTCAGGCTGACGGCGCCGCGTACGATGGTGATGTCGCCGTCTTCGAGCGGTTGCCGCAGCAGTTCGAGAATGTTGCGCGGGAACTCGGGGAATTCGTCGAGGAAGAGCACGCCGTTGTGAGCGAGACTGACCTCGCCGGCGCGCGGCATGCCCGATCCTCCGCCCACCAATCCGGCATTGGAGATGCCGTGGTGCGGGGCGCGGAAGGGACGTTCGCGCAGCAGGCCGCCGCCGGGTTTCAGGGCGCCGGCGACGCTATGGACCTTGGTCGTCTCTAACGCTTCATCCAGCGAGAGATCCGGTAGGATCCCAGGCAGGCGTTTGGCCAGCATGGTTTTTCCCGACCCTGGGGGGCCGACAAGCAGGATGTTGTGGCCTCCCGCGGCGGCCACTTCCATCGCCCGCTTGACGGTCTCTTGTCCTCGTACATCGCTGAAATCAAGGAACGGCTCGTCGCGTTCGGACCGCACGGTCACGGCCTGAGGTTGTTGTGGTTGGAAGGATCCGTTCTCGCTGAAAAGCTTAGCGACTTCGGTCAAGTGGCGGAAGCCAAACACTTGCACTCCTTCGACCATGGCCGCTTCAGCAGCGTTTTCTTCCGGGACGATCAGTCTCGTCACTCCCGCGTTTCGGGCGCAGATGGCCATCGGCAGCGCGCCGCGGATCGGCCGCAAACTGCCGTCGAGCGAAAGTTCGCCCGCAACCAAATATTGGGCAAGCGCTCCGGCTTCCAAGGCGCCCATCGCGCCGAGAATCCCCAAGGCGATAGGCAGATCGAAGGCGGCGCCTTCCTTGCGGATATTAGCGGGCGCCAGGTTGATGGTGATCGCTTTTCGCGGATAGCCGAACCCGGAATGAACCAGTGACGACTTGATCCGCTCACGGCTTTCCCGCACGGCCGTATCGGGCAGGCCGACCGTAACGAAGAACCCCGGCTGCCCTTGGTACAGGTCGACCTCGACATCGATGGGCAACGCTTCGACGCCGTAGAGGGCGGCGGTCCGCGTTTTATAGAGAGGCATGCTTATCCTGCGGCGGAGTAGAACGATCCGCTTTATCCATCAGCCGCATTTTTTCCAAGGCGATGCGGCGGTTGTAGAGCGCCCACAGGCACACAAGCAGCGCGATGAGCGCCCAGGCAGAGACCCTGGCGAAGGGCATTGTGGGGAAGACCGTCCTATTTGTGATCGAACAGACCTGCCGCGACCGGGCCGGTTGGATGCGAACTCGCAGCGGAGTTCACCGGGCCAGTATACAGGGCTTAGGCGGATTCCGCAGCGTGGCGACCGGTGGAGCCTAGAAAGTCGGTCCGATAGAGTTCGGCCCAATGTTTGGCTAAGCACACACTGGTTCGGCCGTCCTGCGAGAGGACGGTGTCACAAACGGCGCCGCCGGCGATGGAAAGCGACTCGGCCGAGCCGAGCCGTTGCAGCGTGTTGCGGAACATACCTTCGCGTGCGAAGAGAACCTCTTCACCGGCGAGCGTCAAGAAACCGATGCCGTAGCGCGGCCCGCCCGCGTTCGTTCGCGCAAAGGCGCGGTAGATTCGCACATTCTCTGCCGGGAAACGGCCCTTGACCAACTTATCCTTGAGCCATTGCGGAGCTACGCGCGACTGTTGCGGAATCACACCGAAAGCCGCAGCGAGCCAGCCCCATGTGCAACTCAACAGGAAACGCAGGGTCCGCCAGATCGTGGGGGCCAGATAGGCGAAGACGGCGACGCAGGCGACCATGACGCCCAACGCCAACCAAGGATAGGTCAGCGCCAGCACGGCGAGTCCGAACACGCCGACGTCTTCGGCAACACTGATCAGCGAGTGTGTCGCCGGCTCAGGAGCCGTGTTGGCCAACATGCGAAAGCCGGCTTTGGTCGAGTGTGTTCCGAGTGCGACCGAGCCGCCGACGAGCATCGCCGCGGCCTGGCCGAGCGGGCTCATTTCGTGAGCCGCCGCTAGCGCAATCAAGGCGCCGCCCAATGGCCTGATCAGCGTGTGGACGGCATCCCAAACGGTCGCCACGAAAGGAAACTTGTCGACCAAGAACTCGACCGCATAGAAGACTCCGGCGGCGCCGAGGATCCAAGGATTCGAGAGAGACTGGAGCGGTCCGGGCAGGTTCTCGATGAAGCCGTAGCGCTGGGCGAGCCCAACGACCAGGATCGTCGCATACAGGTTGACGCCCGAAGCGAAGGATAGACCGAGGGACGAAATGAGCGTTTCCCAACCGGTCATGGCCGCTTAACCCTCCAACTGATTCGCAGGAATGCCCTTGTCGATGAGCATGACCGGAATGCCATCATCGATGCGATAAATCGTTTGGCCGTCTTCGGTGATGAGTCCTTCTTGCAAAGGTTGATCCACCGCGCTGGAGTCGACGTAATGGAGTTGCTTGCCGACCACGTGCGCGTTAACGGCGGCGAGTTGTTCGGTAGACATCATGACCACCGGAACTTTCGTTTTGGGGCAGCACAGGATCTCAAGCAAGTCTCTACTAATCGGCATGGCGCCTCCTCCAGCAACACTGATACGCACGCGGAGAGCAGCTAGTTCCCGCGATGACTCGGATTCTATGCTAACCCAGAGGCGAACGCCGCTGAATCAAGGCTGAGAGCAAGTCTTCGTACCGATCGGTGACCTGCTCCCAATCATAGCGGCTGCGCATCCGCGCCTCGGCGCGCGCGCCCCATTCATCGAGTTGCGCGGGGGCCATTGCGGCGGCCTTTTCGATCAGTTCCGCGAGATTCTTTACGCTCGGTTCGAAAGGCATTCCGGCGTCTCCGGCCACCTCGGCGTTTTCGGGGGTCCGCAGATACAGCGTTGGGGCGCGGCGCCCCATGGCCTCGATCAGAGCCGGATGCGTGCCGCCAACCTCGGTGGCATGGATGTAAGCCAGGCAATGGGACTGCAGTTCGCGATAGCCTTTGCCGTAAATTCCTCCGGGCATTACGATGCGCGGGTCCGCCACCGATTTCACCGCGCGCAAGTAGTCTGCGGCGTAGGGGGCGTCTCCGACGAGCGCCAAACGTTGGGGTACGGAAGTCCGGGCGAAGGCCTTGGCGACCAACAAGGCGTTGTTCTCCGGCTCCATGCGACTGACGTAGAGGAAATATTGGCCGGGTTCGAGGCCGAGGCGTTCGAGAGTGCCGGTCGATGATTCTCGTTCAAAGTCAGCGCCGTAGGCGATCAGATGGGAGATCTTGTTGTAGCGTTCGGTGTAGTAGCTCTGGATGACGGCGGCATCGGTGATGGTTGCCGCCGGGAGCCAACAGGAGAGCCGCTCGGACAGTGAGTACCAGGCTTGACCGAGCTTGTTCCATTTGCGCCGGTCACGTTCAAGACCGTCGACGTTCAATGCCGTGGGGGTGCCGATGAGTCGTGGAGCCAGAGTGAAAACGGCATTGGCGCTGTTGCAATAAAGAATTGCGTCGTAGCGGCCGAACAGGGCGTGCACCGTCGATAGCGCGGTGTGGGCGAGCGTATCGAGGTACTTGTGCGGGATGGTCGGCAGGAACTTGAGTTCGATGCCGCGGTAGGGAGACGCTCTCCGGCGCACGTTGTTGGTCCGGCAGTAAACGGCGACGTGATGGCCGCGCTTTGCCAGACGGGCTGACAGTTCTTCCGCGAATGTCTCAAATCCGCCATAGTTGGCCGGAATGCCGCGCGTGCCTAGCAGCGCGATGCGCATCGCGGTCCTTCGCCCCTCAAGCCTTACGGCCGACCTGAGTTGCGGGTTTATTGGCCAGCGTCAAGAACTCGAAGGGTTCGCTGACTGGCTTGAAGCGGAACCATCGCGCGAGATAGGCATCGTCCGCGCGTCGGCGGGCTTGCACTAGCTTTCTCTTACCGAGCGTCTTTTTGAAATCACGCGTCAAGAGCGAGAACGCTTCTAACGAGGACCGCTCGGCGAGCAGACAGTATGCCAGGATGCCCATGTCGCGAAAAGTGATTGCAACGAAGTGCCGAACATAGAGCTTCGGCGTGATGTTCTTGATGCGCATCAAGAAGCGATTCTTCACCGAGTGCATGTTGATTTCCGGGGCCAACTGACGACGCATGCCCGGCCGCAGCTTGCGCACGTGGTAGCCGCACGCGGTGGGGTCGTAGAGACACTTCCAGCCCATTAACTGAGCCCGCCAGGCGACGTCGGCATCCTCGCGATAGGTGAAGAAGTCGGAGTCGAAGAACTCGCCGCCCACGGCGATATCCTCAATCATCTCGCGACGGTAGCAAGCTGCCGCCGCGGTTGCGCCGAAGACGTATTCGTGGTTGTGATAGTGGCCGTTGTAATGTTCCAGGCAGCCTCGGTCGAAGTGCCGAAGCATGGGCGTGAAGTACATGCCGGTTGAGTCGACGACTTGCTTGTCGGGGATCGCGAATGACGCGTCCACCATCAGGAGCTTGCCGCACAAGGTTCCGACTTGCGGGTCGGCCGGGGCGGTCAGCATCAACCTTTCAATGAAGTCGGGCAGCAGCATGACGTCGGGGTTGAGGGTCAACACCCACGCGCCCTTGGACAGCGAAATCGCTTGATTCTGAGCAGCCGCGAAACCGCTATTTTCTTCGTTGTAGACCACCGTGCAGCGATCTTCAAACGGCTCAAGGATGTCGACCGTCCCGTCGGTGGACGAATTGTCCACGACGATCACCTCCATGAACGAGTAGGTTTGATCGAGCACCGACTCAAGGCAGCGGCGAATAAAGCGGCCGCTGTTGTAGGTCACGACTGTGACTGAAACCAGGGGTTTGCGGTTCATTTAGTTCTCAATTGACGTTCAGGCTATGAAAGTCTGCTTCTTACCTTTCTCGCTCTGTTGAGGCGGCGAGTTGGCGATAGAGCCAGTTAAGATCATGCGCATGGCTTGGAAATAGGCCTGTCTTTCGGGTCGGCGGCGAGCACTAAAACTCGAAACGATTCCACGCAGCGCGAGGCCAATTGCGCTGCTCGATCGAATACATCCTGCCGAATAAGGGTCGAAGTGCTTCGTGGCAAAGCGTAAAAGACTACCATACCAATACTTCTGCCTCTCCGGCAGCGTTACGCGCGTTACAGAATGACCTCCCATGTGAATCGCCGCTGAGGCCGGTTCGTACCAGTTTCGGTATCCGGCCTTGGTCGCCCTGAAGCAAAAGTCGACATCCTCGAACCAGACTGGATAAAAGCCCTCGTCGAAGCCGCCTAATTCTTCAAAAAGGGATCGGCGGAACATCATGAATGCGCCGGCCGGCTGCTCGCATTCTTGAGACCGGCCGTAGTCAAAATCGCTCATCCGATAGCGCCGATTCGCCCTATTGGAGGGCCAAATGCGATTGATCCCAAGCGCCTCTAGCGCCAAAACCAGTCTTGTTGGAAACGCCCTCACGGTGAAGCCCGATTGCACGCGACCGTCCACTCCGAGCAGCTTGCCTCCCACGACGCCGATGTTGCTCTGCATTGCTCTCTGTGCGAAGGCCCCGGACGAAACGATTGGACTGGTCGGCGCCGCGTCGGGATTGATCAACACGATTAACTCCGAACGGCAGGCGTTTATCCCTTGGTTGACCGCGGACGCGAAGCCCCTGTTACATTCATTTGCAATTAAGATGGCCCGGGGCGCAGCGTGTCGAACCGCCTCAAGGGTGTGGTCGCTTGACGCGTTGTCGACCACGACGATCTCGTCCGGCCCATCAAGATGAGCCAAACAATCGGCGACCGCCTCGGCTGAGTTGTAAGTCACGATCACCGCCGCGACGCTCACCCTG
>CAMPKL010000022.1 GCA_946887065.1 uncultured Bryobacterales bacterium | reverse complement strand
TTGTAAGTGGTTGCGGGGGAAGGATTTGAACCTTCGACCTTTGGGTTATGAGCCCAACGAGCTACCAGACTGCTCCACCCCGCCCACTTAATATAGCGAAGGTGACCGTTTGGTGTCACGAATGTTTCATACGTTTGCTGCGAGATGTGTTGCGGCGGCGTTGTTCGTCGATTGATTCCCTCTCCTCCTGCCGCTTGCCAAGCTTCTTGAGATCTGCTTGGACCTTGTTGTAATTGTCGTAGCGTTGCTGGTCCAGGGCGCCGGATTGCAGCGCGGCGGCGACGGCGCAACCGGGTTCAGACGTGTGCGAACAGTTGCGGAAGCGGCATTTCTCGATGATCGATTCGACGTCGGCGAACGATTGGTCGATGCCCGTTGATGACCAGGGCTCGACGGCGCGGACGCCGGGGAGATCCATGAGCAGCCAGCCGTCTTTGGCCATCAAAAGATCGCGGCCCACGGTGGTATGGCGGCCGCGACCGTCACTGTCGCGAACGGCGCCGATTTCCCGTTCGTCGGTTCCCAACAGACAGTTGATCAGGTGGGACTTGCCTACGCCGGAGGAACCCATGAAGCCGGCGGTGTCGCCCGGCTTCAGGAGGCGTCGAATCTGGTCGAGGCCATCTTGCAGTAACGCGCTGGTCAGCAAAACAGGAGCGCCGTTCGCGATCGCTTCGACTTCTCGCACACGCTCGGCGGCATCTGGACAAACATCCGCCTTGTTGAGTACCACGACGGTTTTCGCGCCGCTCTCGAAAGCGATGACCAAGAAGCGCTCGATGCGACGCGGATTGAAGTCGCGATCGAGCCCGGCGACGATAAAAATCACATCGATGTTGGCCCCAAGAATTTGGGAGACGGTTTCTTCGCCCGGAGCTTTACGAACCACTCGGGTACGCCGAGGCAAGACGTCGCGCACGGCGGGCGGATTCGATTCGAGAGCGACCCAATCCCCCGTAACGGGTCTGGTGTCGGGATTGCGAATGAGCTTGCCGCGCGCCGGCGCCTCGACTTGGCCAGACTCCGTCCACACCGAATAAAAGCCTCGATGCGTGCCGAAAACTCTGCCTGGAGTGAGATTCCCGAACGAGAACTCCGCTTTCCAGGCCTGTTCGGTGAAGTCATTCCAACCCAGGTCTTGAAGCGTCATGAAGCTCGCGAGAGACCTTCAGCATAGGCGCTCGCCTTGGTTCCAGCAAGAAGGCTAGCGAAGTGAGGGCTGCCAAACGGCCAGGGTGCCGCCCTCGGTCGCTGTGGCTAGATACTTGCACTCGGAGGCAAAGCTGCCGGCGGTGATCGCGCTGGAGTGAGGAATGGTGATCAACAAGGAGCCATCGAGTGCATCATGCAACTCCGCGGCGGGCTGATCCCCGGCAGACGAGTTGAGCGTGATCCACGCTCCAGAGGTACATTTATCGATCGACAGAACGTCATCGCCGATCTCCATTTGGGCGCGAACACTGCGCGAAGGAACATCCCACAATGTTAGTGATCCGCCGCCGTGGGCCACGAAGTCCAATCCGCTGTTGCTGAAGCGAAGGAACTGGGCGCCGGGAACGGGCTGGTCGAGTTGCTCGGAGCTGCTTTGTTTGAGCGCTGAGAAACTCACCAAGCCTGCGGCGCTGACGGATGCCAGCAACGGCGCGGTCGGACTGAAGGTCAGGCCCCGAGGGCCTTCAGACGGGCCGCTGAAGACTTCCGATGCGCCCGGGTTGTGCAGGTCCCAGACTCGGAGGGTACCGTCCATCGAGCCGGTGGCGAGATATCGCGAGTCGCCGCTGAAGGCGATAGCCGTTACTCGATCCGCGTGGGTCAGCCGGCGGGACACCTCGAAAGTTTGAACGTCCCATAGAAGGGCCTCTTTGTCCGCGCTAAAAGCGGCAGCCCAGCGGCCGTTGGGGCTAAGGTGGGTCTCCAGGGCTGGCCCGTGAAGCCCGTTGAAGGATCCCAGCGCCGCTCCGGCGGCGACGTCAAACAGGCGGACGCCGGCGGCGTCGGCGACCAGGAGGCGCCGTGCGTCGGTCGAGAAGGCGAGCCCCGATGCTGCGCTTCCGAGGGCGATGGTCTGTACCGCGCGATAGCCGCCTAAGTCAGGGCCGGCACTGGCCGCTTCCGCCGCCGGCATGTTCGATTCGTCAGCGGGCGCGCGGGAGATGTAGTTGAGGCCAAGATAGATCACCGTGATCAGACCGGCGACGACGAACAACATTCTCTTACGTTGCTGGGCACGGGCCTCAGGCGTAAGCGGCGCGGAGACGGCTTCGATGGACGCGGCAGGTGCGTCGACGACGGCGTCGGAGTTCAGAGCTAAGGCTTGCAGCGCCAGCCGAAACTCTTCGGCAGTCTGAAAGCGGTCATCCGGGTCCTTGGCCATCGCTCGCAGGATGGCATTGTTCAACCCTGCCGGCATATCCGGACGAATCTCGCGCGGCGGCCTCGGCGACTCGTTCACGGCGGCCTGAAGGAGAGCGTAAGTGTTCTCGTGCGCGAATGGTTTGCGGCCGGTGACGAGCTCGTAGAGCACGGCGCCAAAGGAGTAGACGTCGGTGCGGTGGTCCACATCGGCGCTGCCGCGCGCTTGTTCGGGTGATATGTAGAAGACGGACCCGATGACGGAGCCCATCTGGGTCAGCTTGGGGTCTTTGGTCTCTTTGGCGAGGCCGAAGTCCATGAGCTTGACTCGTCCGTCGGTGGTGACCATGATGTTTTCGGGCTTGACGTCACGGTGAGTTACGCCTTGACGGTGGGCGTAGTCCAAGGCCTCTAGAGACTGCATGCCGAAGCGCAAAGTCGGTTCGACGTTGGCGGGACCGGCAGCGATGAGCCGGTCGAGAGAGCTGCCGCCGACCAACTCCATGATCATCACCAGCTCTTCTTTGGCCCAGAACGCGTTGTGAACCGAAGCGATGCCTGGATGGTCGAGTTTGGCCTGGAGTTTAATTTCGCGTTGGAAGCGTTCGGCGGAAGCCTCGGAATCCGCCCGGGTCTCGAGTAGAACCTTCATCGCTTCGACGCGGCCCGTTATGGCGTGCTCTACGCGAAAAACACGGCCGGCCCCGCCTGAACCGACGGCGCCGACGATGCGGTAGTCCCCGACCTGATCTCCGATTTCGAAGCTCATCGCGCAGTAATTGAGCGTCCACCCTAAATCGACCAGACGCCGGGGGAACGCTGGACGAAGGAGATTTCGGTGAGTGCCATTACTCCGCCTTTAAGTCTAGGAAGCCGCGCCCGCTGTAGCCGGTGGGCAGAACCACTTAGTTCCTCGATTGAAATGCACCGAAGGACCGCGATGCCGGTGAGCGGCCGCCGGCATCGGTTGCGCTATGATCCAGGGCGATGGTCGAAGCGTTGCTGCTGGGCGTTTTGGCGATCGCTAGCTTGTCGTATTTCGTGTGGAAGGTGTACCGGCGCCTAGCTGGTTTGCCGAAGGCGGCCGGGGATCTGCGGTTCGACGGCCTTCGTGCTCGGCTTGAGCGCGTTCTCCGCGAAGTTCTCCTCCAATCCCGAGTCATACGCGATCGGCCGCTGGCCGGCGTGCTGCACGCCTTGGTGATGTGGGGCTTTCTAGTGTTCGGCTGGGTGAGCATCGAGCATCTGGCTGCGGGCTTTGCCGGGCTGGAGAACGCCCGTGAGGACGAATCCTGGTACGGAGGCTTTGCCGCGGCGTGGGCCGCGTTGGTCTTGCTCGGCATAGTCGGCTTGGCGGTGAGACGCTTTGTTTTTCGGCCCCGCGCGCTGGGCAAGGTTTCCGCTGGTTCGGGGATTGTCGCCGCGCTGATTGTGGCCTTGATGGCAACCTACCTGGCGGGGTGGGGCGGTTTTGAGCCGGGCTCAACGTTCTGGCGAATCAACTGGTGGTTGCATACGCTTTCGCTGTTCGCAATGCTGTGGGTGATTCCGAATTCGAAGCACCTCCATCTATTCTTGGGACCATTCACTGTCTTCTTTCGCGGCAGCGATCTGACCAGTCCCACTCGCGCCTTAAGGGACGACGATGACGACGATCTGGGGCTAGCGGCATTCGGTGATCTTTCGAAGAAGGATATTCTCGACCTAAATGCGTGTGTGGAATGCGGGCGATGCACGGACGTATGTCCGCCGAACCAAACAGGGGGCTCTCTGGATCCCAAGGAGATTATTTTGCAACTGCAGCGGGGCCTGTTGTCAGGGTCCGCCCGCGACGCCCGCCTGGCGGGAACGGCGGCGGACGTGCGGGCGGGCAAGGCCTGGGTCGCGGAAGAGGATTTATATCAGTGCTTGACGTGCGGGGCTTGCGAGCAAGCTTGTCCGGTCGGCATCGAACACGTCGGGGCGAAGATCATCGATCTGCGGCGAGGATTGGTGAGCGAGGGAAGGACAAATAGTAACAAGCTTGCGGATTTATTTCGAACGATGGAGCGTTCGCCGCACAATGCTTGGGGAGCGCCGCAGGAGATGCGGACCAGATTGATCGAATCCGGTCCCTTCCCGATTTACGACGGGTCGCAGGAGTGGCTGTTGTGGCTAGGTTGCGGCTGCAGCTACGACGCGCACGGGAACGATGTGGCGCGCGCGATGGCGAAGCTGCTTGACGCTGCGGGTGTGATGTGGGGCGTACTGCGGAGAGAGACCTGTTGCGGCGACTTGGCAAGAAGAACGGGCAACGAATACCTCTACATGGAGATGGCGGAGAAGGCGATCGCTTCCATCTTGGAGGCGGGCGCGAAGAAGGTGGTGACGTGTGATCCACACTGCTGCCGGAACTTTGCCGTCGACTATGAACAGAATGAGAAATGGCGAGAAGCGGGGATCGAGGTGTTGCACCATACCGAGTTGCTGAACCGCTTGTCGCCTCGGCTCTCCCTCGCGCCGGTTGTGCAAGGAAGTACGACGTATCACGATCCTTGTTACCTCGCGCGGGGCAGGGGAGTGACCAAGGAACCGCGGCAGTTGCTCGAATCGGCGGGCGTACCGCTCGCCGAAATGGACCAGCGGCAGATGCGCACCTCCTGCTGCGGAGCCGGCGGGGGACAGTTGTTTATTGCCGATGATTCCAAACGCTCCGACCAAACGCGAGTAAATCATGGCCGCTTTGACCAAGCGATGAAGACGGGAGCAACGACCGTGGCCGTGGCCTGCCCCTACTGCGCAATTATGTTTGACGACGCAGCGGGACATGCGAACCGCCAGGACGTGCAGATTATGGATATCGCGGAACTGCTTGCTGCGCGCCTGACGGGTTAAACCGAGTCGAACTCGACCCGGGCGCCGTCGTTGATGGGCGTCTGCTCCAAGATCGTGATGCCGAAGCCTTCAAGCCCGACGATTTTGCGGGGACGATTGGTGAGCAGGCGGACGCGAGTCAAGCCAAGCTCCGACAGGATTTGAGCGCCGATTCCGGCGCGGTATTGCAGCCGGCTGGTCTGTTTCCCCGTCATGGGACCGATGGTGTCCTGGTAGTCCACCTGGATCTTGCCGAGTTCTTGTCCCGGGATGTCCGCGATGCCGAAGCCAGCGGCGCTCTGATGCAGGTAGACGAAAACCCCACAGCCTTCGGCGGCGATCTTGGCTAGCGAAGCATCGATTAAATCCCTCGAATCGGGGTCGCTGGAGCCGAATACATCGCGAAAGAAGTTATTGGAATGCACCCGTACGAGGCAGGAGTCCCCTTCCGTGGGGCTGCCGAGTACGAGGGCAACGTGAGTTTCCGAATCGAGAAGGCTGCGATAGGCGATGGCTCGAAACACGCCGAAACGCGTGTCGACGTCGCCCTCGGCGTAACGCTCCATGCAACGTTCGGTTTCCAGCCGATAGCGGATAAGCTCGGCCACGCTGATCATCTTGAGGCCGTGCCGCCGGCAGAACTCCACGAGTTGAGGCACGCGAGCCATGGTGCCGTCCTCATTCATGACTTCGCAGATGACGCCCGCCGGGATCAAACCGGCCATGCGGGCGAGGTCCACGGAGGCTTCCGTTTGACCGGCGCGGACCAAGACGCCGCCTTGTTGAGCACGAAGCGGCGGGACGTGGCCGGGACGGGCCAGGTCTTTGGGGCCGGAGGCAGGGTCGATGGCAACTTGGATCGTATGCGCTCGATCAGCCGCGGAGATTCCAGTCGTGATGCCGTCCGCAGCGTCGATCAGTTCGCAGAACGCAGTGCCGAACCGCGACGTATTGTTGGGGCTAGCTAGCGGGACCTGGAGACGGTCGAGCCGCTGAGGCGTTAGCGCCAGGCAGATCCAGCCGCGGCCGTGAGTGGCCATGAAGTTGATGACTTCGGGAGTGACGTGCTCGGCGGCGATGGTAAGATCGCCTTCGTTTTCACGATCTTCATCGTCGACAACGATCACCATGCGGCCAGCGCGGATCTCTTCCAGCGCTTCAGGTATGGTTGCGAAAGCCACTAGTCGAATTTTAGCAATGTGAGGTCTGGCGGTTCAGGGCAGCTTGCGGACGAGCGTTAGGCCGTCGGCCACGTGCATCATCACCGATTCGACGCGATCATCGGCCAGGATGTGCTCGTTGCAGGCGCGGATGGCCACAGTATCGAGCGATTGATCGTTGGGATCGATGACCCGGCCGCTCCATAAGACGTTGTCGACGGCCAGTACCCCATTGGGGCGAAGACACGGGACGATCGCCTCATAGTAGGTGACGTAGTTGGCCTTGTCGGCGTCGATGAAGGCGAAATCGATGGACGTTTCGGCGGGCAAGGAGGCGAGCGAATCGACCGCAGAACCAAGCTTCAACTCTATGCGGTCGCTGAGGCTGGCACGTTCCCAGTAGCGCCGGGCCACCTGTGTATATTCGTCGCTCACGTCAAAACAGAGCAGCTTGCCGCCCGGCGCTAACCCGCGGGCGATCTCGATGGAACTGTGGCCGGTGAAGACGCCGATTTCGAGCGCGGTTTTAGTTCCTAGGATGGCGGTAAGCAGGCGCAGGAACGTGCCCTGCTCAGGGGCTGTTTGCATCCGGCTGGCATCGCCGAACAAAGACTGGGTCTCAGCCCGAAGCTGTTCGAGTAGGGGGTCGTCGGCGGAGCGATGACGGCACAGGTATTCATTTAATTCGTCGGTGAGCGGGGTTAGCTTGGACACCGCTTCAAGCTATCACCGATGGGCGGCGTGAAGGGCCCTTGAATTCGGTTCAGCGAATACGTAGCCGATCCCCGGCTCGGTCAGGAGGTACTTCGGCCGCGAAGGATCGGCTTCGATCTTCTGCCGAATGTGACCGACATGGACGCGCAATGTCTGGACGTACTGCCCATGGTGAAGCCCCCAAACCGCTCGGAGAATAGCCTGTTGAGGCTGAACGATTCCCCGGCGAACGGCGAGGAATAACAGGATGTCGAACTCCGTACGGGTGAGCGAAACCGGGTCGCCGTTTACTGTGGCCTTGCGCCGCGCTCCGTCGATTCGTAGCCCCCCGCAAGCTATCTGTGGTGCATGAATCTCCGCAGACCACGACCTTCGGACGAGAGCTCTTACGTGGGCCTTGAGCTCATCACCTCGCAACGGTAGGCTGAGGACGTCGTCTGCGCCTTCGTCTAGAGCGCGAACAAGAGCTTCCTCGTCAGGAGTCGCAGCCACGGCTAGTATCGGAAAAGCGTACCTCTCGCGAATGGTGCGGCATAACTCATTGCCGTCCATGTCGCTCACCTCCAGGCAAAGCATGACCAACGAGGGCTCCCAGGAGTCTAGAATGCCGATCGCTTCCACCGCGAGGAACCGATGGCGTACTTCGTATCCTTCAGCTTCAAACAGCATTTGTACTGCTAAGGCATCCGCGGGCTGCCCTCCGATGAGGAGAATTCGCACGGCGGCGGCTACGGCGCCTCCGTTTGTTGTGAACTTAGGAATAGACATCGATTGAGCGCGGGCGGGTCCGATATATTAACCAATTCAACGACAAATGACAATCAGTTCCGGCAATAATTCAGGTGAAAAAAATCAAGGCAATCCCGGCCCCCTGACGCCCTGCGCTGGGACGGTAAGGTATTTCGCCTACAGTCAGAAACCGCCTTTTGCCCTATGCTCGGAGCAGTCCTAGGCTTAGGGAGCTATGCCCAGCAAGTCGTACACGCGCATCAGCGGATTCTGGTTCACGGTGGTCCCAGCGGTGGTTCTGGGGCTCGGATACTACCTATGGCACTCCCACGGCTTCATCGCCATGCAGGTCCAGCAGTTGTTGGGCCCCCTCGTTTCTTACGTGGCGCAGCTGTTCAGCGGGCTAGTTTAGAGGCGAATGTCGAGCGACGGACGCGACGTCCCGATGGGGCGCAACTGTCCGAGCCCCGCATGCAAACGCCGCAGGTCTTCGATCTTTTCGCGCAGCCCTGCCAACTCGATTAAAAGGCGTGATCGAGCTTCGTTTCCAGAGCGGAAAGCATCTGCAAGGTCTTCGGGCTCGCCTGGCGGCCCGTGGTGGTCAATGAGTGCGGTCAGGACAACGCGCCGCTTAGAGAGCAGGTCGCCATAGCGGGCAAGCGAGGCGCCTGTCAGTTCGTCGCTGATCTGAGCCAAGCTTTCAATTTCTTGATTCATGGCGGGCCTAATTGGTGTTCTTGGGCGGTTCGAACAGGCGTGTCAGCAAATCCTGCTGCGACTCCAACTCCGCCAACAGGACGTCCGCGGCGGCGAACCGCTCTTCGAGATTCTTAATCAATAGATCGACTCGTTCTTGAGCCGCCTCGATTTGTGATTGCAAGGTCTTATCCGATTCGCGGAGGAATCGCATGGCGGTTTGGAACTGTCCGGTCACCGGATCGGACAGATTGCTCAGGCGCTGGTAGGCCAAACCGGCGAAGCCCGATGTCGTATCTCCTAGGAAGTGCAGGACCCCGGCGAAGTCGTTATCCGCTGTTTTGCTGAACTTAGTCTCATCGAAGCTTAGAACGCCTTGGTCGTCGAGTTCGAGACCGAGGTCTGCCATGGAGAAGACCGAGCCGTCGCCGATCCTTCCTGTCAGCTCGCGTAGCGCGGACTGCGTTTCGCGGACCAGGCTGTCCCCCGAGAGTACGCCGGCGCCATCGCCAATATGGGAAACCACCCGCGCGACGACGGCGTTGTACTGCGCGGCCACGGCGGTCAAAGCGCTTGAGAGGCCTGCAATATCGGGCTTGGCGGCTATCGTAGCCTCGCCTGCATCGACAATGGTCAGCGTAAGACCGGGCGCGAAATCGACGACCGTATTGCCTGCGTTCGTAACCCCGACGCCGTTAACGGTGAAAACGGCGTCCGTGCCTTGATTGATCTGGGTGAGCAACTGCTGCGCGCCGCTATCGGTGAGACTCAGGGTCGAGGTTCCGGTGTCGTTGGCCGTCAAGGTAAGGTGGTACGCGGGGCTTTCGAGGTCGCTGCTGGTGTTGATGATGATCGCCTGGACGCCCAGACCGCTGCTATTGATATGGTCGCGGAGGCCTTCGAGGGTGTTGTTGAGCCCCGGCTGGCTTAGGTCGATAGCAGTCACCTGCGAGCCGACGGTCAGCGTAAACAAGCCGTCCGCCGCGAGCGTCTCGACAGCTGAATTTGCAACGTTCGAAGTCGAAGTCTCTTGGGCTGCCGCGGCGGCGGACGTAACATCGAGTTCAAAGGAAATCGCGCCGGGCGAACCGGTGACCATGATCGTCGCAACGGACGGATCGCTGGAGTTGGCGGATATCGCTCCTTGCGCGGATCGGACGCCAAGCGTCGAGAATGCGTCCCTCAGGTCCCGCACATCGGCGGCCAGGTTGCCGAGTTCTTGTTGCTTGGCGAGTTGAATCGCTTGCTCAGTCTGGAGGTTCTTGACCGGCAGATTCGCGACCGTGAAAGATCGTTCGAGTAATACCTGAAAATTTTCCGAGAACTTACTGATTCCCGTGAAGCTGATTGGGGCTCCAACGCTCATGCTGTGCGCCGCTCCTCAGAGTGTCCAGGCCCTGCGGCTGCTTCCACCGACCGCAACTCTCTCAGGTTCCGGTACAGGTTCCTCCAACGCGGCCCGGCAGTCTTGCCACCCTCCGAGAAGAGTCTGCAGCAAGTTTCGCGCTTCCACGAGCGGCTCACCATTCCGTTCAGCATGTCCGGTAATCAGCCTGTCTTGGATGTAATCGTAAAGTTTGGCGAGATCCTTAGCGATTTGTCCGCCGGCATCTCCGTCTAGTGCGCCCTGCAGTTCGACGATGATGGCCATCGCCCCGCCTATGGCGGCCCCCCGTTCTTGAGATTGATTGATCTCCAGCCTCTCCAGTGCGCGGGAAACTCGGGTGATGGCTCCGGAGTAAAGCAGGCAGACCAGCTCCACGCCGCGTTGATGACGGATGTCGTTCTCAGCGTAGATCAGCGCAGTCATTCCGCTCGCCTCAGGCCAGCCGCTCGCCGGGGCCCAGACTCTTTAGGACCTCAGCCATGCGAATGATCGATTCGGAAGGAATTTGCCGAATGACTTCGTCGGTGACGCGGTCCACAATCCGAATTAAAGCGTCCCCGCTCGTCTTGTCGATGGCGAAGCGCACCTCACTCCCCGCGCCGACGCCTCCGCCGTCGTTCAGGACCTTGACGGCCCGGGCGATCTCCCTGTTCTTCGCCGCTTGTTCGGGGCTCCCCGGTTCCGGAGCATCCGAAGAAAGCTTGGCGGATCGGGCGACTTGAATTTCAGCGACGCTCATATGCGCCCTCCTTGGCTTGCATATCCCGACGCCGGCGGAAGCCTTCGTCGTCAGCGTCCTTATCGACCGCCGGGGAAGGGCCCATAGGAGTTTTTTGCGGTTCGAGGGGGAAAGGGACCGAGATCTACGCCTCAGCCTTGCTGTAGGCCTCGTCAAGCAACTCGACGACGTGCAACACGCGCTGGTTGCGGCCGTACATCTTCGCCCCGGCTTGCAGTTGAATCATGCAGCCGGGGTTGGCCGTGACGATGATCTCAGCCCCAGTCGAATCGGCCATGCGCATCTTGTTCTGCAGCAGGTCGAGAGACATCTCGGTGTGCTCGATGTTGTACACGCCGGCGCTGCCGCAACAGATTTCACTTAACGGCAGTTCGCGGAAGTCCATGCCGGGAATGGCCTTGAGCAGCGTTCGCGGCGCGTCTTTCACCTTTTGGCCGTGAAGCAGGTGGCAAGAATCTTGATAGGTCGCCTTGACGCGCATCTCGCCGAAATTGCGATTGAAGTCAATGGAGGCGAGAAACTCGGAAACGTCCTTGAGGTTGTCGGAGAACTCCTTGGCGCGCGGCTCCCACTCCGCATCTCCCACGAACAACTCCGGGTATTCCTTCAGGACTGAGCCGCAGCCGGCGGCGTTGGTGATGATCGCGTCATAGCCTTTGCCGGCCACGGCGATGATATTTTGCTTGGCTTGCTGCCGGCCCAGATCGCGCAATCCGGCATGAACATGCAGGGCGCCGCAGCAACCTTGCTCGCCGGGTATGACCACTTCGCAGCCGTTGCGCTGCAGCACTCGAACAGTCGCCTCGTTCATCCGGGCGAAGGACACATTGGCGATGCATCCAGCCAGGAAAGCGACGCGATGCTTTTGTTCGCCGATGGCTGGGTACGTCTTGCCGACCTTGCTGAAGAAGAACGGCGGCTGCGAAGGCGGAGCGAAGACTTCGATTTGGTGCAGCTTCGGGCTGATCAACTTCAGCAGCCCGCTGTTGCGGGCTAGAGCTTGTAGTCCCGTCACTTGTCCCAACCACGCGCCGTATCCGGCGATCGTCAGCAGGGTCGGACTCAGCAAGAGCTTCTCGTAAAGGAAGCGTTTGAACGCGCTAGGCGGCCGGTGGGCGGCGATCTGCGAGCGAGCAGCCTCGACGAGTTTGCCGTACTCCACACCCGAAGGGCACGCGGTTTCGCAGGCGCGGCAGGCCAGACAGAGTTCAATGTGACCGACGTATTCGTCGTTGATCTCCATCTTGCCCTGATTGACTTGGGCCATTTGGTAGATGCGTCCCCGGGGCGAATCCATCTCCAACCCCAGCTCACGGTAGGTCGGGCAGGCGTTGAGGCACAGGCCGCAGTGGACGCAGTGGTCAAGGTCCGCTTGTTGCGGTTCGTCTCCGAGGACGAGAAGTTTCTGGTTAACGGCGTTCACGAGAGGTCAAGCCCATTACTATACTTTGGTTCCCGCAATGTTCAGATCTTCCCGAATAAACGGCCTGGATTCAGCAGCCCCTGGGGATCCAACTCATCCTTGATGCGTTGCATGACGGCGAGGGATGAATCTGGCGCGGTCCACTGCTCCAGTTCCTGTTTAGCGGCTGCTGAGGCGTGCTCGACCAGGGTCCTTATGCCGTGCGAACGCAGGCGATCGAGTTGTTGCCTGAGTTCTTCGCCGTTCGAACAGCCAACGTAGGTCACGCCGAGGGCGGCGCGGGAAATGCTGGAACCGTCACAAAGCTGAATCGCATTGGCAAGCGCGGCAGGCGCCGTGGACACGCGAAGAACCCCGCCTTCGGGATGGGCGGTTGTCCAGCGGGAGCTGAACTCGCGAACGTCCTTCCACAGCGCATCGGCCGCCGGGCCATCCAATTCCGTGAAGTCGACGCCGTCGGCGTGAGCGAACTCCGCGTACTCCTTCTTGTAGCGGGAGACCATCGACGGATTTCCATGGGCTTCCGCTAGCAGCCGGTAGCGCTTGGCTCCGGCCATGTCGGTGACGCCGGAGCCGGACGCTAGGTCCAAGGCGACGGGTTGGAGTTGACTGGCGACGATGCGCTTCCGCAACTGAATGATCGACTCCAACGATTCAGCCGAGAAGACGAACGTCCTGACGGCGACGGGCTTGGGAAGTACCTTGAAATTGACGGTGGCGATCGCCGCCAGGGTGCCAAACGATCCGATCATGAGCTTGGCCATGTCCAAGCCGGTAACGTTTTTGACCACCATGCCGCCGGACTGGATGAGCTTGCCTTCGACTGTTGCGAAGGTCATGCCGATGGTCACGTCGCGAGCGGAACCGTATCGACGCCGGCGAGGACCGCTGCTGTCGCTGGCGACCACGCCGCCGACGGTGGCGGTTTGGCTGTAGGCGGGGTCTACCGGGACGAACTGGTTATTCTCGTCAAGGATGCGGTTTAACTGGCGCCAGGGCATGCCTGCCTCGACGCTGATGGTCAGGTCGGCGGGCTCGTACGCCAGAAGCCGGGTCATGGCCGAGGTTGTGACGCGAACCGCTTCCAACGGAAGGGGACCGCCCATCGTCGGCTTGCTGAAAGCGCCCCCCGTTTCCATAACGGCGTTGCGGTCCGCGGAGGTTTTGAGGGCTTCACACAATTCGGAAGGGCTGGTTGGGGCGATCATTTCTCTCGCGGAAGTCCCTCCCATCGTAGCGAGCCTGAGGACGAATTCGCCAACTAGCGGACTTCAAAGGTCTCTTGCGACGTAAGAGATTGTTGTCCAGTGACATCCGTCACCGTTAAGACCAGTGAGTATACGCCCGGTTTTATGGTTGGATCGAGGTCGAAGCGGAAGCTAGCGGGCACCGAAAGCCTGGGGTAGAAACTGGAGCCTTTCTCGCTCGCGGGATTGAAGGAGTACGCCTTTTTGCCCTCCGAGTCGAGCAGATCAAGATGAGACGCAAGCTCGTAGGAATTGCCTTCGCCCAGCTTGTAGCCTGTGATATCGAAGGAAGCAAATAGGGTCGCCCCGGGCCGAAACACCGCTTGGCGCAGGGGCGTCCCGCCGGCTGTTAGCGAAAAGGTGAAGTTCTGTATGGACAGAACTTCGCTATGCACCACCGGCGCTCCCGCGACCTGAACATTCAGATCATCCTCGGCGGTCGCGCCGGACAGCTCATCCTTGGCCTCGACATGGATGCGATAGACCCCCTCCGGCAGGTGATGCGGCAACTCCGCTTGGTAGCGCACCAATGGTTCCCATTCTTCGTCTTCGGGGGCTAACTCCGCATCGAATAGTCCGTCGCTTCCGGGCGCGAAGGGCAACCCAGCGGGTCCGCTAGTAGTAATGTTCCAACTGACCTTCATGCGATAAGTCTCGCTCTCGGTATAGCCTTTCAAGTTGAAGGCGACATTGACGGTGTCCCCGGGAGCGAAAACGCTGTCTTCGGCGATCGGGTAGTTGGCGAAGCTATCGAGCAGGTCGAGGCGGACGATCTCCAGTGTGGGCGCTGCTTCGTCCTTGGCGCCTTGCGCCTGGGCCCACCCGGCCGCGGCTAAAAAGCTGCTAGCCAGCAAGCACAGCTGAAGATTCATTCTCCGCGACCACATACTGTCTAACCGATTTCTGACTGACGCCGCCATTGCGGTACTCGTAAATTTCTCGCAATAGGCTCGTCGTGGCCCGCCGTATCAACGCGGCCGCCTCGAGCCCCGCTTCGACCGCGTCCAATTCATCGATGCGTGCGAACAGCCGCGGGTTACGAGGCATATATAGCGGGCAGCAGTCGGTGAAGGGCTCAATGGACGTTTCGTAGGTGCCGATCCTGCGGGCGATGGCCGTGATTTCTTGCTTATCGTCGCCGCAAAGCGGACGGTACACGGGCATCCTCGCGACAGAGTTGACCCCTTCGATGTTGGACAGAGTCTGGGATGCGACCTGGGCGATGCTGTCGCCGGTGATGGTGCCGTGGCAGCGATGACTACGGGCGACCTTTTCCGCAATGCGCAGCATGAGACGGCGGTAAAGAAGCAAACGAAACTCGTCGGGGGCGTTGGCCACGATGTGGCGTTGGATGGGGTCGAAATCAATCAAGAACAGGCGTGAGAGACCTTGATACGGCGTCAGTTGACGGACGATCTCGCGGGCTATCGGCGGGGACTCCTCACCAGGACGCGCGGGAGCCCCATAGAAATGCACAAAGTTAACGCGGACGCCGCGGCGCATGATCTTGTATGCGGCGACCGCCGAGTCGATGCCGCCCGAAAGCAGGCACATGAGCCGGCCGGCCGTGCCGGTAGGCAGCCCTCCGAGGCCGCGCAGTCTGTCCGTGAAGACGACCGCCTCGGAGGCGGTGGCCTGGACGAAACAGGTCGCTTCGGCGTGGTTAAGATCGACGCGCACCTCGCGTCCTTGAGATCTCGCTTGCTCGCCGATTAATGCGCCTAGGTGCCGCTCGACTTCAGCCGAACGGAAAGGGAGTTGCTTGGATGCTCGCTTCGCCCGCACCCGGAAAGAGCGGAAGTCCTTTCCACGCATCAACTCAAGGCCAGCGGCGAGGATGCCTTCGAGAGTGGGCGGGATGCCGACGCCGACGCCGATGAACT
>CAMPKL010000021.1 GCA_946887065.1 uncultured Bryobacterales bacterium | reverse complement strand
GCGGCGCGTTGCTGGCGGAAAACGGCTATGTGGCGTTGAGTCAGGGCTATGCAACGCCGGGCAAGAAGGACTAAACGAATGCGCCCACGGTAATTTGGCTCGATGAATAACCTTGCGAATCCGCCTCCGTGAATCCGACTGCCCGCTTACTCGCCGGGCTGGCTGTTCGCTGGTCGAATTGATCCTGCGACTCAATGAAAGCATCTACGCACCCTTTTATGCGCTCGCTCCGAGGATTCGCCTACCGCGTAGCCGTCGCGCGCGGGCGCGGATGAAGTGAGTAAACTTGGTCCGCACGCCTGCGTGAAACGCATGCCCCCCGTACGGAGGCGCGTGCTAAACACTCGTCACTGAAGCCCGCCATTGCGGCGATGCTGAGCCTGGGAGAGTACGACGCCCCGGAACACCAGGGTGACGCCTGACGCCGCACGGCCGCGGCTAGCGCAGCCACAGGGTCGTCGCGGAGTGGAGGTAGCCAATCAGTTGTTGCGGGAATAGACCGAGCACGATGATGAGAGCGGCGGACGCCGCCAGAGCCAAAGACGCCGGATAGCTGGGGCGCGCCTCGATCGGACTCGCCGTTGCGGAGTCGTCGAAGATCAAGACAACCAGTCGAAGATAGTAGTAGAGGCCGATCGTGCTCGAGACCACAAGAAGGAGCAGGATCGTCCACAACGCGCGGTCAGCCCCAGCGAGCACCACATAAAACTTACCGACGAAGCCGGCAGTGAGCGGAATGCCCGCCAAGGAAAACATCGATAGCGTAAGAGCCAGTCCCAACGCCGGGCGGCGGCGGAAGAGGCCCCGATACGATTCCAGTTCCTCCGCGTCGCCGCTTCGGTCGCCCAACGCGGACATCACGCCGAACGCGACAATCAACGAAGCCGCATAGGCGGCCATGTAGAACGCCGCGGCTTCACGCCCATTGGCCGGCGCGGCGAGGAGCGCCACAAGCACGTAGCCGAGATGGCTGATCGACGAGTAGGCGAGCAGGCGTTTCAGGTTGCGTTGCAGCAAGGCCAGCAGATTGCCGCCAAGCATGGAGACGGCGGCCACGACGGCAACTGCCTGCAGTACAGGGCTCTCGGCGAGCGTTCCTCCAGTCGCGAAGTAGCGGAAGACAAGCGCAGTGATGGCGGCCTTCGAGATTGTCGCGATGACTGCCCCTACGGGTGCGGGCGCTCCCTGATAGACGTCCGGCGCCCACAAGTGGAATGGCGCGACGCCGAGCTTAAAGGCAGCCCCAGAAAACAGCAGAGCGACTCCCGCCAGCAAAATCACGTCCTGCGAATCGCCTGTCTGTACGAGGGCTTGCGTGATGCGGGAGAGTTCCATCGAGCCGAGGCGGGCGTACGCCAAGGCCCCTCCAAACAGCAGCAACGCCGCCGATGCCGAGCCGAGGACGAGGTACTTGATCGCCGCTTCCACCGATCCTACGCGAAGGCGCGGGTAGGCGATCATTGCGTACAGCGAGACGCTCAGAAGCTCCAGCGAGACAAAGAGCGACACCAAGTGCGACGACACGGCCAGAAATCCGGCGCCCGTGAGCGCTAGCAGGAGCAGGAGGTAAAACTCCTCCTGTCTTTCCTCCTGCCTTTCGAAATAGCCGTATGCCAGGCAGACCACGAGCACGCCGGTCGCAAGGATCAGAGCGAAGAAAAACAGCCCGTAAGCGTCGACCGCGAAAAGCTTATCCTGGGGCTTCGCCGTGCGGTGCGCGGCCGGAACGAACGCCAAGGCTACTAGCAGACTGGCAGCCGTGAAGCCAGCCGCGAGGGCGTGGTTGCGCCTGAACGCGATAATCGCCATCAGGACGACTGAGGCGCCGCCGGCGACGAGCAGTGGCAAAAGGGCGGTGAGGTCCGAAGGTTGCATGGCGCTCAAAAGGCCGCGGCGATGCGCGTTACGTTCTGCAGTGTGGCGGCGGTCGCATCGATCAGAGGTTGCGGCCGGACGCCAAGCCATATGATGGCGATTCCCAGCGCTGCGAGGACAGCGCCTTCGCGGAAGCTGAGATCCGCAATCGACCAATTTTGGCTATTCGGTCCGTGAAGGGTAAGGCGGATCAACCGCAAGGAATAGGCTGCTCCCAGGATAAGGCCCAGTGCGGCGACGGCAGTGATGGCCGGGAACGTCTGGTACGCGCCAAGCAGCGTCAGGAACTCCCCGATGAAGTTTCCAAGACCCGGCAAGCCGACCGACGCCATGATGAAAAAGATGAGAGCGGCGCCGAAATTCGGCGCGGCCGACCACAGGCCGCCCATGCGCGCGATGTCGCGCGTGTGCAGCCGTTCATAGAGCAGCCCGACCAGGATGAACAAGGCGCCTGTGGTCACGCCATGGCTGACCATCTGCATGACAACGCCCTGGAACGCGATCTCGTTGAGAGCGAAGACTCCGAGCAGGACGAATCCCATGTGGCTGACGCTCGAGTACGCGATTAGCTTCTTCAGATCCGTCTGCCCGAAAGCGCATATCGCGCCGTACAGCACGCCGATGACCCCAAGCCACGCGGCCCAAGGAGCGAGGTCGCGGCTTGCGTCGGGAAAGAGCGGCACGACAAAGCGCAATAGGCCGTATCCGCCCGTTTTAAGCAAAAGTCCCGCGAGGATCAGGCTTCCCGCGGTGGGGGCCTCCGTGTGCGCGGCGGGTAACCAGGTGTGGAACGGCACCATCGGCAGCTTCACGGCAAAGGCGATGAAGAAGCCCAGCATCAGCCATTTCGCGATGTTCGGATCGATCGAGGCGCCGAGGAGATCAAGGTAGTCGTACGAGTAAACGCCCGTGGCCTGGCCGTGCACCAGATAGAGACCAAGGATCGACAGCAGCATCAACAGCCCGGACGCCTGGGTGAAGATGAAGAACTTGACGCCGGCGTAGACTCGACTCTCATGCCCCCAATTGATGATCAACAGATACATGGGGATGAGCATCATCTCCCAGAAGAAATAGAACAGGAACAGGTCAAGCGCGAGAAACACGCCGATGACGCCGGCCAGCACCCACAGCAGATTGAAATGGAAAAACCCGACGCGGTGCTGAATTTCCGTCCAGGAGCAGAACACGCTGAGCAAGCCCAAGAAGACGCTGAGCGTGACCAGCGTCAGGCTCAGGCCGTCGGCCGCCAAATGAAACGAGATGCCGAAACGGGGAATCCAGGGCGTCTGGAAGTCAGCCAGCCACGCGCCCGGCGTGCCGTCTGTGTACCCGCCCCACAACGACGCGACGATGGCGGCGTCGATGGCCAGAGCCGCGAGCGACACCAAGCGGGCTCCTCCTGGACGCGCGCGTTCCGCCAGCCAGGCCAGCGCCCCTCCGGCGATCAAAACGATGATGAGCAGCGCTAGGTTCATGGCCGGATGATGAGAGCAATTAGAAGGATGGCGCCGAGACCAACGCTCGCCGCATACCAACGGAGACGTCCGGTCTGGGTCGCGCTGACGGCGTGGTGGAGGCCCCGGCTGAGGGCGGCCAAACCGTCGTAAATGAGGTCGATCACGTCGCCTTTGTTTGCCGCGGCCACGCCCGTGACGGGGGCCACAAAAAGAAAGTGATAAATGCGGTCGAAGCCCCAACCGCCGCGCCACAAAGCGGCCAGAGCGCCGCCGTCGCTCTCCGCAGCCTTCCGCCTGTAGAACAGGAACCACGCGGCTGCCAAGCCGGCAAGTGAGATCGCCACGGCCGCGGCAAGGGCCAGCGGCTCCTGGGAGAGGATCTCTTCAGATGGCTCAACCACTGGAAGCGCGGAGCTCATGAAATGCGAGAACGCTGCCACGTGGCCAAGCATGTGAGGAGTTTCCAGAAAGCCGGCGGCGACGGCGAAGAAGGCCAAAACGACGAGGACGACGCTCATCCGAGGACCCGGCCGATGATGCACGTGCGTATGACTTTTGCCGAAGAACACAAGAAATATCATTCGGAACGTGTAAAGGCCGGTCAGGAAGGAACCTAACAGCGCCGCCGCCCACAGTAGCGTATGTCCGGAGGCGAACGCATTCCAGAGGATCAGATCCTTGCTGTAAAAGCCGGCCGTTATGAGGGGCAGACCCGCCAACGACGCGCCGCCGATCAGATAAGTCGTGAACACGAGCGGCAGTTCCTTCCGCAGCCCGCCCATGCGGAACATATTTTGCTCGTGGTGCAACGCATGGATGACAGCGGCAGCTCCCAAGAACAAGAGAGCCTTGAAGAACGCGTGCGTCATCAGATGGAAAATCGCCGCATGCCAGGCGCCGACGCCAAGCGCGATGAACATGTACCCGAGTTGGCTGACCGTGGAGTACGCGAGGACGCGCTTGATGTCGCTCTGGGCCAGCGCGGCAAAACCAGCCAGGAGCATGGTCAACACGCCGACTACCGCCACCGCGGACTGCACGTCCGGAGCGAGTTCGAAAATCGTATGCATACGGGCGATCAAGTAGACGCCTGCCGTCACCATCGTCGCCGCATGGATCAACGCGCTGACCGGCGTCGGGCCGGCCATGGCGTCCGGAAGCCAGACCTGCAGCGGAAGCTGCGCGGACTTGCCGACGGCGCCGCCGAGCAACAGCAACGCTGCCATAACCGCCAGTGAAGAGCCAACCGTCCACTGGTCAGCGGCGGCCTGGAGCAGCGGCTGAATCTCAAGCGTGCCGAGCGACGCGAATAACAGGAACAAGCCAACCGCCAGGGCGGCGTCGCCGATGCGCGTTACTTGAAAGGCCTTGACCGCAGCGCGGGCATTCGGTTCCTTGTCGTACCAGAAACCGATCAGCAGATAGCTGCAAAGACCCACCCCCTCCCAACCGAGGAAGAGCAGCGGAAGGTTATCGCCAAGCACGAGGAAAAGCATGGCGCAAACGAACAGGTTCATCACGGCGAAGAACCTGGCGTAGCTCGGATCGCCTTGCATGTACTCCGAAGCGAACAGGTGTATCCAAAAACCGACGAACGTGATGACGAAGATCATCGTCATCGATAAGGAGTCGAGGTACAGGCCAAAGTCAGCGGAGAACGCGCCGACGCTCATCCACGAAGCGACCGTATATGTGTAAGAACCGCCCTCTGGAGGCGCGGACAGGAATGACGCGCCGATTGCCAACGCTAAAGCGGCGGTGAGCCCAATCGAACCTACGCCCAGCGCGGCAATGGCCGTGGGTTGTAGTCGCCGCCCGAGCAAGATCAGCAGCGCGAAGCTGACGAATGGCAAGGCGGGAATCGCCCACAAGAGTTCAAGCATGTCAGCCTCGCATCAAAGACGCGGCCGCGGTATCGAGCGTCTTGAAGCGCTGATAGAGCAGCAGCAGCAACGCTAAACCCACGGCGACTTCTGCCGCCGCGGTAGTGAGCACGAACAGAAACATGATTTGCCCGTCAGGCTGCGCCCACCGGGCGCCGCCTGCAACGAACGCCAAGCCGGCGGCGTTCAGCATGACTTCGATCGACATCAGCATGAAAAGCAGGTTGCGCCGCAGCACGAGCCCGGCTAGCCCGAGCGCGAAGAGAATCGCCGCGACCAGCAACGCGTGTTCAATCGGGATCGCAATCATGACCGCGCCCCCTCGTCTTGACGGCCAAGGTGATAGGCGCCGACCATGCCGGCCAGCAGCAGTAGGGCGGCCATCTCGACGCCCAATAGATAGGGACCGAAAAGCGCCAACGCCACGGGCTTCACCGCGACATCGGCTTGAAGAGCGCCGCCCGCGGGCGCTAGCGTCAGCACATAGGCGAGTTCGCCAATCAGCGCCGCGGCTATCACCGCAGGCAGGATCCAAGACGTGAAGCTGAGCTGAGATCGCTCCTGCTGTTCCGTTGCCCGGCCCACGTTCAGCAGCATCACCACAAAGACGAACAACACCATGATGGCCCCGGCGTAGACCACCACTTCCAAAGCGGCCACGAACGGCGCCCCGAGTAAAAGGAACATCGCCGAAACCGACAGCAACGACAGGATCAGATAGAGCAGCGAATGGACGGCATGAGTACCCGTCAAGGCGAGTCCCGTCGTCAGAATCGATAGCAGCGCGGCGACATAGAATGCGGTTTCCATTAAGCGTCTCCGGTGATCAGGGCATCAGGCTGTGTACGTCGATGGGCGGCGCCTCGTTCTCGGCTTGTCCCTTGCCCTTGCCTCCGATGGCCAGTCCAGCGATTTGATAGAAGTTGTAACCCGGATATTTGCCGGGGCCATCGATCAAAAGATCTTCTTTCTCATAGACCAGATTCTTGCGGTGGTACTCACCCATCTCGAAATCCGGCGTGAGCTGGATCGCGTAGGTTGGGCAGGCTTCCTCACACAGTCCGCAGAAAATGCACCGCGAAAAGTTGATGCGGAAGAATTCCGGATAGCGTCGTCCGTTTTCGTCCTCAGTCGATTGCAGGGCGATGCAGGCGACAGGGCAGGCGACCGAGCAGAGGTAGCATCCGACGCAACGTTCGCCGCCGTCAGGATCGCGCGTCAGAACGATCCGTCCGCGCCAGCGAGGCGCCGGCACGCGCTTTTCTTCGGGATACTGATACGTTTCACGCGGATGAACCGAGTGCTTCAGCACCAGCCAGAGAGATCGAAACAAACTCCACATAGACTTTTCCTCAAGCCGAGCGCACCAAAATAACGGCGGCCGTCACCATCAGATTGAGCAGCGTCAGCGGCAGCATGATCTTCCATCCGAACGACATTAGTTGGTCGTAGCGCGGCCTCGGAATGCCCGCGCGCAGCAGGATGAAGAAGCAGAGAAATCCGAGGGTCTTGAGCCCAAACCAAACCGGCGGCGGCAGCCACGGTCCCTGCCACCCTCCGAAGAACAGCACCACAGACAGCACGGAGATCAGCGTGATGCCAATGTATTCGCCGAGAAAGAACATGCCGAACTTCATGCTCGAGTACTCGGAGTGAAAACCGGCGATCAGTTCGCCCTCGGCCTCCGCCAGATCGAACGGCAGCCGGCGAGTCTCCGCAATACCCGCAATGAAAAACAGGACGAAGCCGAGGAACTGCGGTACGACGAACCACATGTCCCGCTGGGCCTCGACGATCTCGCGCAGGTTGAACGACCCGGCGAGCATCACAACGCCCATCATCGACAGTCCCATGAAGACCTCGTAGCTGATCATCTGGCCGGCGGCGCGCAACCCGCCCAACAGCGAATACTTGCTGTGGGAAGCCCAGCCGGCCAGCGCCACGCTGTAAACGCCGATCGAGGAAAGTCCCAGCAGGAAAAGCAGCCCGACGTTCATATCCGTCACAAAGAGGCCCGGACCCAGAGGAATGAATGCGAATGAGACGATCGAGCTGACCACGATGATGGCGGGGGCGATGACGAAGACCGCCTTATCCGCAAAAGGAGGGATCCAGTCTTCCTTCGTGATCAGCTTGATCGCATCGGCCAGGGACTGCAGCAGGCCGAAAGGCCCGACGCGGTTAGGTCCGTAGCGATCCTGCCACAGCGCAAGCAGACGGCGCTCGAGCCAGATCAGGCCCGGCGCGATCGTCAGCAGGACGGCGACCACGAGTCCGATGGTCAGGCCGCGGGCGAGCAGCGGGTCGAGGCCTTCAAGGAAACTCATGCCTTGGCCGCCTCCGCCTTGGCGCCGGGCGTCAAACCACCGGTTTCCGCATATCCTGCAGCGTAGCCGATCAGCCCGCGAGCCAGAGAGGGCTCGAGCCGCACGGGCAGCTCGACGCCTGCCGCAGTGAAAAGGTCACCCGCCGAAAGCCCGCTTGCCGCCGCATCTTCCGGATGCAGCGCGAAGTACGGCGCCGGCGAAAGCTCCGCGATCCCCGGCGCGCGGCGGCTCAGTTCCTCCGAACCGAAAATCTGGTACAGCGGCGTCAAGATCAGGCCAGCCGGCTTCTCATCAGCGGGAGGAACGCCATTGAAAGATGCCTTCCCGGCGCGATCGTGCGAGCCGAACAACGGTACCCCGGGATCGCCGCCGCGAAGCTCGCCTCCGATTTCTTGCTGAAACTTGAAGGCGGACTGCTGCGAGTTCCAAGCCGGCGCCCAGAAGAACGGCGCCACGGCGTTGGGGCCGCGCCGCAGCGAGCCTTCCATCGAGAAGGCCAAAGGGGAGTCGGGGTCTTCGGGCGGCTTAGGCTCGTGAACGGTGATATTCGCCAGCATCGCCGTGCGACCGCTGTAGCGGTGCGGTTGTCGAGGGATGCGCAGTCCAGTCGTGCGGAAGGCTGCCGGAGGCGCGGCCTGCAGCACATCGTGGAGTACGGGCGCTTTTGCCACAGCCGCCCGAACGTCATCAAGGGACTGCCAGGCAGCCAATTGGTCGCGGCCCGCCAAGCGCGCGATGTCACGCAGCCAGCGCCAGGACTCCTGAATTTGGGGCTGCGGCGACATGACCTGGTAAAATTCCTGCGCCCGGCCTTCCGCGCTGACGAAGGTACCATCACCCTCCGCGAAGGACGCCGCGGGAAGTACGGCAGCCGCGCGACGGGAGGTTGCGGTCTCGACGGAATCAAGAACGACGACAGCCTCACAGCGGTCGAGCAACGCGTTAGCCCGGGCGTCTCCCAGGCGAGCATGAAGATCGCCCTCAAGCACGAGCAGCACGTCGGCGCGATCGTGCTCCAGGGTCGCTTCGAGGTCAGCGAGATGGCGCCCTTCGAGCAGCGCCAACCCGGCGCTGTTAGCCGCGGGCAGGGCGAGCGCGATCGTCGCGAGATTCCCCGAGTTCCGCAAAGCAGCCGCTATACTCGCCGCCGCGTGGAGGACCGCTCGGCTGCCGGCGCCGGTTCCGCTGACGATCACCGGCCGCTCGGCCGCGCGAAGAGCGTCGGCAACCCGGCCGGCCCATTCCGCAAGGTCGGCGGGGAGATCGGAGACGGCCGGCGCGCCGGAATCAAGCGCATGCGCGATCGCGAACCCAACGCGGGCGGAGTCCGCTGCGCCCAAGCGCAGAGTCGAGGTCGCCACGTCATCGAGCCGTGTGCGGGTGGGCGAGACGATAAAGAAGGGTCCTTTCTCGTCCTGAATCAACTCCCGCACGGCGCCGTCGTTCCATGCCGGGATTTTCAGCGTCTCCGCCTGGCGGCGCGGCACGTTGAGCGAGGCCTGCCGCAGCGCAAGCGCCCAGCGGGGAATCGTGTTCGTGACGTCTTCGCCGAGCACCAGCACCGCGTCGGCGCCCTCCAGGTCGGTCAGGTCCGCTGCCGGCGCGGAGCCATCGCGAAGAATCCGAACGACGGCGGCTCCGAGTTCCGCCTCCGCCGCGGTGACGCCGGCGTAGAAGCAGTCGGCGCCGACCAACTCGCGCAAAGCGAAGTTCGATTCGAGAGACGCGCGTGCCGAGCCTACCCCGAGCACGCGTTTGCCTGCCTTCACGACCGCCGCAACCCGTTCGGTGATCTCGTCCGGCGTCCCGCCTTGAGCCTCGCGGATCCTGTCCGGACCATTGACGAACTCGTAACCAAAACGCCCCCGGTCACACAGAAAGAACCCGTTCACCTTGGAGTTGTAGCGATTCACGACGCGCCGTAAAGTCCCGTAGCGTTCGCCGGCCGTGATGTTGCACCCGGCGGCGCAGTGGGTACAGATCGACGGCGCCATCTGCAGGTCCCACTTGCGGGTGTAGTGTCGCTTGAGGGTCTTATCCGTGAACACGCCTGTCGGGCAGATCTCGACCAGATTGCCCGCGAACTCGCTTTCGAGAATCCCGTCTTCGGAGCGTCCGAAATAGAGCTGGTTGCGCGAGGCGAAAACGTCGAGGTCACGGCCGCCGGCGTAGTCTTTGTAATACCGCACGCAGCGATAGCACTCGATGCAGCGGTTCATCTCATGATTGATCAGCGGGCCGAGTTGCTGGTTCTTGAACGTCTGTTTCGGGAACCGGTACTCGCGATAGACATGACCGCTCATCGTGGTCATGTCCTGGAGGTGGCACTCGCCGCCCTCGTCGCAGACGGGACAGTCATGGGGATGGCTTTCCATAAGCCATCCGATGACCTGTCCGCGGAACTCCTTCGCTTCCGGATCAGCGATGGAAATACGGGTCCCATCGGCCGCCGGCGTCATGCACGACATCACCATCCGGCCGTGGGGGTCGGTTTCGTTCGCGAACTGCTTGACCGCGCACTGTCTGCAGGCGCCTACGGAGCCTAACGCCGGATGCCAGCAGAAATACGGCAGGTCGTAGCCGAGGCTGAGACAAACCTCAAGCAGGTTCTTGTTTTCGTCGGCCTCGTGCGTGCGGCCGTCAATCGTAATCGTCGCCACGATCATTGTCTCCAGGGGCACGCCTTGCTAGACAGGTGCCGTTCGAAGTCGTCACGGAAGTACTTGAGCGCGCTTTGCAAGGGGTCCATGGCGCCCGGAGCAAGTGCGCAGAACGTCATGCCAGGCCCGAGGTACTTTACGTGCCGTTCGAGGATCTGCACGTCCCCGGGCCGCCCCTCGCCGCGCTCGATGGCCTGAAGCGTCTGCTCCACGAAAGGCAACCCCTCACGGCATGGCGTACACCAGCCGCAAGATTCGCGCGCGAAAAATTTCTCGAGGTTGTGGACGAAGCCGACTGGGCAGGTGCGGTCGTCGAGCACGATCATCGTGCCTGTTCCCATACGGCTGCCGGCCTTGCCGATCGAGACGGTGTCCATCGGCGTATCGAGTTGCTCCTCGACAAGAAACCCTGTGGAGGCGCCGCCCGGTAAAGCAGCGCGGAAGCGCAGCCCGTCCTGCATGCCGCCGGCGTGCTCTTCCACGAGCTCGCGCATCGGCGTGCCCATCGGGAGTTCCCAGATTCCGGGACGTTTGACCCGCCCGCTCACGCCATAGAGCTTCGTCCCGCCTTCCTCACAGCGGCTCAGGCTCTTGAACCAGTCCGCGCCGCGCTCGACGATGCCCGGCAGGTTGCAGAGGGTCTCCACGTTCTGAACAATCGTGGGCTTGCCCCACAGGCCGGAAACCTGGGGGAAAGGCGGTTTTGCCCGCGGATTGGCGCGCTTGCCCTCAAGCGCGTTCAGCAGGCCGGTTTCTTCCCCGCACATGTAGCGGCCGCCGCTGAGGTGGACGTGTACCTCAAGATTGAAACCCGATCCCAGGATGTTGTGCCCGAGCAGGCCCGCCTCTTCAGCTTCGGCGATGGCGCGAGCGACGCAGGCCGCTCCTTCTCGATACTCGCCGCGGATGAAGACGTAGCTCACTGACGCCTGGATGGCGAATGAGGCCAGCAGCACGCCCTCGATCAGCAAGTGCGGATCGCCTTCCAGCAATACCCGGTCCTTGAACGTCCCGGGCTCCATCTCGTCGGCGTTGACGACCAAGTACTTCGGATTAGGCGAACCCGGCCCCTGCGGCACAAAGCTCCATTTCAGGCCCGTGCCGAAGCCCGCGCCGCCTCGGCCCCGCAGACCCGACTCCTTGACCAGCTCGATGACTTCGGCGGGCGTCATCGACTTGAGCGCCCGCCTCGCAGCTTGGTAGCCGCCTGATGCCTGATAGCCCGCTGCGTCTAGCGGACCGCGGCCGGGCTGGATATTCTCGGTAAGGGGCCGTTCCATGGAGTCGTTATTCGTAGCGTTGGAGAATGGCGTCAGCGCCTTCCTCGGAGAGTCGCTCGTGCAGGTCGCCGTCCACCAGCGCCGTCGGCGCCTTGTCGCAGGCGCCCAGACAGCAGATGGGCAGCAGCGTAAATCGCCCATCCGCGCTGGTCTCACCCAGCCGCGCGCCCAGTTTCTTTTCGAGCGTCTCGCGCGCCGATTCGCCGCCGCACACCCAGCAACTGATCGAATCGCAGACAAAGACCACGTGCCGCCCAACAGGCCGGCGGAAGATCAAGTTGTAAAAAGTCGCAATACTGTCAAGCTCTTCGGCCGACACGTCCAGGGCCTGCGCGACGCCGCGCAGCGCTTCATCCGAGACCCAGCCACGCCGGTTCTGGACGATTTTCAGCGCATCAATCGACGCTGCCTTCTTGTTGGGGTAATGCGAGATCTCGCTCAAAATGGCGAGAGTTTCTTCCTCGGTCAAGGCGCCCGCCGGCGCTGTCGGTTGAACTTCGGTGCTCACGGCCTCCTCTCTTCTCCTGCGTTCATCGGTCGATGTCCGCCAACACATAGTCCATGGCGCCCAAAATCGCGAGCATGTCAGCAACGGTGAAGCCTCGGCTGATTAAGGGCAGCATCTGCATATGGGCGAACGAAGGCGTCCGGATCCGCGTGCGATACGCCATGGTCGAACCGTCGCTGATCAAGTAGTAACCGTTGGCGCCCTTGGCGGCCTCGATATTGACGAACGCTTCGCCGGCCGGGATCACCGGGCCCCAACTCACATTCAGAAAATGTGTGATGAGCGTCTCGATGTCCTGCATGGTGCGTTCCTTCAGCGGCGGCGTCGTAAGCGGGTGATCCGCCTTGTAGGAGCCCGCCGGCATGTTGTTCAGGCACTGCTCGACGATGCGTAAGCTCTGGCGGATCTCCTCCACGTGGACGACGGCGCGGTCGTAGCAGTCCCCCGTCGCGGCTGTGGGCACTTCGAACTCGAACTGCTCATAACCCGAATAGGGGAACTCCTTTCGAAAATCCCAGGCCAGCCCCGTGGCACGCAGATTCGGGCCTGTCGCGCCCCAATCAATCGCTTCGGCGGTCGTGAAGTCGCCTATACCCTTCGTGCGGGCTTTGACCAGGGCGTTCTTGAGCACGAGCGTCTCGTACTCCCCCATCCGCTTGCGCTGGTGATCGACATAGCCCCGCACCATTTCGTCCCAGCCGTCAGGGAGGTCCTGCGCCACGCCTCCGATGCGGAACCAGCTGGGGTGCATCCGCCCGCCGCAGACCGCCTCAACAATGTCGAAAATACGCTCGCGGTCGTTGAAGGCGAAGAACACCGGCGACATCTGACCGATGTCCTGCGCGAACGTCCCGTACCAGACCAAGTGACTGGCAATGCGGAACAGTTCGCAGATCATCACCCGGATCACCTTGACGCGGTCCGGAACATCGATGCCGGCGAGCTTTTCAACGGCCAGAACGTAGGGCAGGTTGTTGAGCACGCCGCCCAAGTAGTCGACGCGGTCGGTATACGGAATGTAAGTGTGCCAGGATTGGCGCTCCCCCATCTTCTCCGCCCCGCGATGGTGAAAGCCGATCTCCGGCACGCAGTCGACGATCGACTCGCCGTCGAGCTGCATGATGATCCGCAGAACGCCATGGGTGCCGGGGTGCTGCGGCCCGAGGTTCAAGAATAGGAAATCCGAATTCTCGCGCGAACGCTGCAATCCGAAGCGCTCTGGGTCGAAGCGCAGCGCCTCTTGCTCGACATCGACCTTGTCCGCCGTCATTTGGAACGGCCCCATCTCGGTCGCGCGCGCCGGATGCTCTTTGCGTAGCGGATGGCCCTTCCAGGTGCTCGGCATCAGGATTCGGCGAAGGTTGCGATGATTGTCGAACCCGATGCCGAACATGTCGTAAACTTCCCGCTCGTACCACGCCGCCGACGGCCATAGGTCGGTGATCGTCGGCAGCGACGGCTGGTCGCCTAGGAGCGGCGTCTTGATTCGGATGTATTGCTTGCGATCGAGGGACAACAGCAGATAAACGACGGTGAAATCCGCTGCCGGCTGCCCTTCACGGTGCGTGCGCTCCCTTTCGTCTATCGCCGTTAGATCGTAAAGAAAGCGGTAAGTGTGGGGCCCTCTCGACTTGAGCCGTCGAAGCGTTTCGTGTACGCGGTCCTTGGCGATCCACAGCGTGGGGATGCCGTCGCGCGTGTCCTGAACCGCCAGCGGCTTCTCCTCGAGCTGCTCGGCTATCTCAAGTCGAATGTCAGGTGTGGCTGCGGCGGTCATCGCTGTGGGGCAATCTCTTTACTTCGATTGAGACGGCGGCCTCAGCTGAACGAGCTTTTGCCGTTCCGGCGCGCGCAAGTCCTTGACGGAGGGCATGATCGGGGAGGTCACGCCCTGATCCCCGACCGTCCAACTCAAAGGCCTACGTTCCTGACCCACCTTCTCTCGCAGGAGCAGCAGCCCTTCCATGAACGCTTCCGGCCGGGGTGGACAGCCCGGCACGTAGAGGTCTACGGGCAGGAACTTGTCGACGCCCTGGACGACGCTGTAAATGTCGTACATACCGCCGGAATTCGCGCACGAGCCCATCGAGATGACCCACCTAGGTTCCATCATCTGCTCGTAGAGCCGCTGAATGACTGGCGCCATCTTGATGAAGACCGTACCGGCAATCACCATCAGATCAGCCTCGCGCGGCGTCCCGCGGATGACCTCTGCGCCGAACCGCGCTACGTCGTAGCGGCTCGTGATGCTCGTCGCCATTTCGACGAAGCAACACGAGAGTCCGAAATGGAACGGCCAGATGGAGTTCTTGCGGCCCCAGGCGATCAAGTCTTGAAGGCTTGTCAGAACGACCGAACGTTGAACCGCCCCGTCGAAGTCTTCCGCCGGGATCTCCGGAAACTTCTGTCCGGCCTTAATGGACTGCAAGCGCACTCTTTCGCTCCTCTTCCAATAGGCCTTCCCCGCCCGCCTCGGGCAAGCTCGCGGCTGTTCGGCGAGCGCGCGGACGAGGACCGAAATCAAACGTGCCTTCGCGCCATTCGTAAACCAAACCAACGAGCAGGATGAGAACGAAAACCGATGCGCCCCAGAAGCCCGTCCAGCCGGCCTCTCTTACGACCGAAGCCCACGCGAATAGGAAAACAGCTTCCAGGTCAAAGACCACGAACAGCATCGCGATGATGTAGAAGCGGGCGTTGAACCGAAGCTCAGCCGAACCCGTCGAGGCGACTCCGGATTCGTAGGGCTCTCCCGTGGCGTCTTGGGAATGTCTCTGCCCGGCGACGTGAGAGAGGAGCAAGATTACCCCGGCGAGAACGACCGCGATGCCGGATAGCACTCCGAGTGCCCACAGATCGATGGTTAACATGAACCGCCGGCACTCGGGCCGACCATTCCATCGACTCTAGCACAAGGCAGATCTGGAATATGGCCGTCACGGCCGTGGGTAGAATCCCTTGTCGTGTTCGATAGGACAAGAGCCGGCGCAACTGGTCTCTGCGCCCAGTGACTCCCTCAAAATCGTCGGCGCGCTCCCGGACGGCTCCGCTTTCTGTTCTGGCCTGGACGACCACTTCGTGCCATCCCTGCGCGATCGTGGAAGGTTCGATAGCGACCCCGAACCCGGAGGTCGCAGCATTCTTGTACTCGGGCTTGGCGGATGCGACATCGGGACGCGCTATCCCCACCGGGACCGACGTGATGAATTTCGTATCGATGACGGAACCGGCGTGATCGGCTCGTCCCGGCCGGCGCCCTCAGAAAATTTGGACCCCTGTGCTACACCTAGTTGTATAAGATCCCTGGCTGGACCGAGCACGGTTAGGGAGTTCCACTGCAGTGGGCAACAAGTGTTTGGGGCAGGCGGTCAAGGCCAAACGAACCGCAGCGTAAGAGCGACACA
>CAMPKL010000020.1 GCA_946887065.1 uncultured Bryobacterales bacterium | reverse complement strand
CACGCCCGACAGCCTGGCCGCGCTGCTTAGCGAGGTGTTGGCCATCAATCCTGATGCGCCGGGAGAGTTCCGGCTAAGGTTATTCGAAGCCGCCCACGCTGCCGGTGATCATTACGAGGCTGTGGCGGCTCTGGAGCCGTTGCTGGCAAATGGGCCTTCGCTGGAGTTCGACTCCGCGTTCACCGAGGACTTCGGCCAGGAGACAGCGGATCGCTGGATGATCGACTCGGTTTTGGCGAACCTCGGACTAACAGCAAGCCGACGCGCCGAGACGGCGACCAATCTTGCCGAATCGCTGCGAGCTACGGAGAGGCGGCAAGCCGCCCGGTTGATGCTCGACGTCGCCGTCGCTTTAGAGGACACTCCGGCGCGCCGGGCGGCGCGGCAGACAGTGGCCGACGAGATCTTCCGACAGGTCGAAAACGCGCGGCGCAGACCGCGAGTCGGCGATCACCTGGATCAACCCGAAGTTGTGCGGCCCATGCTGACCGCGGGAGGAGCACAGTGAAGCGCCGAGTTCTCCAGTTCGTTGCTGCGGCGGCGGTGCTTGTCGCCTTAGCGCCGCTAGCCTGGGTTCAAAATGCCGATGTACAGTCTCTGTCGGGCTATCTGCCGGCTGGCCCGGTGGTCGCATTGGAGGCGCAAGACTTCCAGTCGCTGCTGTCAAGCTGGAACGCTTCCCCGGAAAAAGCGGCCTGGTTGGCAAGCGACAACTACTCGGCGTTCACGCGCTCCAGGCTTTTCCTGCGGCTGCAAGAAGCCCAAACAGAGCTGGCCGCCGCAAGCGGTTTTCCGATCGACATGACGCAGGTTCAGTCCATCGCGGGAGGCGCGTCGGTATTGGGCGTGTACGACATCGGCGAACTGCGCATGCTCTATATCACCCGCCTCGATGCGGCGGCAGCCTTGGAGAGCGCCCTGCTGCGCTCGCGTTTAGATCTCGAACCGCGACAGGCAGGCGGCGTGGACTACTGGGTTCGCGCCGATCAGGAATCAGGACGGAGCATCGCTTTCGGCGTGGTCGATGGTCTATTGTTCGTTGCAACGGATGACGCCCTGTTGGGCCGCGCGCTCGAACTCCGCGCGGGCCTGGGCGGCGATGCCTTCCCGAGCGACGCTTGGTACCCCACGCACGGACCGAGCGGCGATGTTCGGATCATCGAAAATCTAAGCGTCTTAGTTCGTTCTCCGTATTTCCGTTCCTACTGGATTCAAGGCAACATCACCGAACTGTCTGCTTATTCCTCCGCCACATCGGACTTATTTGTTGAGGTTGCCGGCATTCGCGAGGAACGTCGCCTTGTCCGCTTGGAAGCGGGCGAACCGGCGGAGTCGGTCGATGCCGCGGCTCTCAGCGAACTCGTCCCAGACGATGCGGCATTCTTCCAAGCCTGGCAGGGGCCGGCTGCGGCTGACGTGGTTGCGCTGCTGAGCCAGAAGCTCCTTGATCCTACTAGCGGGGAATACGTGCCGCGCTTTGAGTTAGCGCCTGGCTCAGCTGAGTTGGACAGCCGTGCCGTAGGCGATCTGGAAACGCGCATCGACACGCCCCCGGCGGCGGCGGCGCGCTCGGCTCTGAACGCGGAGCCGTTGCTCGCGGTCCTCAGCTCCGCCAACCTGCAGGGCTTGCTTCAGGTGCAGACGAGTTCGCTTGAGGCGGGCCTGGCGCTGTATCCCAGCCTCATCGGCGTGAGAGCGGAATCACCTTGGGATGAGGCGCAGGTGCTGGCCGCTCTGCAATCGTCCGTGGCGGGGTATTGGATGGCCTCGAACCGCGGCGTCACTTGGCGACCGGCCGGTGATTTCTACGAGTTGCCGGGCCTGCGGCCCTTGTTTGCGGCCGTTCGCGGCAACCTGTTCCTCGCTTCGGATTCCGAGGACCTCATTGCCTCCGCCCTGGCGCGCACGGGGCGGCCGGCAAATGGAGGCCCGGCGATCTACCGTGCAGGTTTCCGGCACGACCGGGAAGCGGGCAACTACGCAGCGGCAATGGCGCACCTGGACTTTCTCGAAGGCCGCAACCCGCTGCAAACGCCGCGCCAACCGTCGCTGTTTGCAGACAACATCGGCAGCCTGAGCCGGACGCTGTCGAGGGTGGGAACCATCGACATCACCCGACGCGACAGGGGTGGGTATGTCGAGGAGACGGTGCTCTACCGGATGCCCTAATGGCCTTTCTGCTTCTGTTCCTATCGGTCGCCTGGGCGGAATCTGCAATTTCGCAAGCCGGTCTGCCGGTCGAGAACGTCGACTATGTCATTACCGATTTCACGACGGGGGAAGTCGTCGGAGAACACTGGCGGGAACCCAAGATAGCCTCGCCTGCTTCGTTGCTCAAGCCGTTCACGGCGCTCGCCTATGGCCGCAAGAACGGCCTGGCTTTCCCGGAGCTGCATTGTACGGGCGAGACCTGCTGGCTGCCGGGCGGCCACGGCCGAGTCGGCATCGTCGAGGCGATCGCACAATCCTGCAATGCCTACTTCCGTCGACTGGCGGTCTTAGTCTCACCGGCGGAAGTCGGCTTCGAAGCGGCCCGCCTTGGGCTGCGGGCGCCGCCACCTAGCAGTACGTCGGAATCGCTATGGGGTCTGCGGGCGGATTGGCGCGTCACGCCGCACGAGCTGTTGCGCGCCTACATGGAGTTGGTTCAGCGACGCTCGGAGCCGGAGGGGTTTGTCGTGTTGCAGGGCATGCGGAGCGCGGCCCGCGAGGGTACCGCCGTTGCTCTAGCGACAAGACTCCCCCAAGATGCTTACGCCAAGACGGGTACGGCGGAGTGTACGCATCGTCTAAACGAGGACGGTGACGGATTTGCAATCGCCGTCTACCCGGCGGATGCGCCTCGCTACGCCGTTATCGCGCGAATCCATGGCCAGACAGGACGGGTGGCCGCCGAAGCGGCCGCGGCATTACTGCATGCCCTGACGACGCGCTAGAACTTCGTTATTCGCGGTTCATCATAAACGTAGCCACGCCGTCGAAGAACTCCAGCAGCATCTTGGAAACGTCGGCGGGCAGTTGCGCCTCATCGAGCGCCTTGGTCATCAATTGCATCCAGCGGTCCCGAGCCGCGCGATTGACCGGGAACGGAGCGTGTCTCATCCGCAGCCGCGGGTGCCCGCGCTGCTCCACATATCGCGGAGGACCTCCGAAGCGGCCTACCAGGAAGTCGCGCAGCCTCTGTTCCGCGCCGGCTAGATCGTCAGCCGGATACATCGGCCCGAGAATGTCGTCCTGAGGAACTTGTTTATAGAAGGCGTGGACCAGCTTCTCAAAGCCTTCCTCGCCGATGCGTTCGTAAATTTGTTGCTCGCCAATCAAACCTTGATTATCCCCGGCGCTGCGGTAAGTTGAAAAGCAAGATGCGATCTTTGGTCATTGGCGGAACCTTGTTCATTGGCCGCGCCCTGGTCCCCAAGCTGATCGGACGCGGCGACGAAGTCACCATTCTGCATCGCGGCCGGCACAATCCGTTCGGCAAATCCGTTCGCGACGTTCACTGCGACCGTAACGATCCCGACGCAATTCGGAAGTTCATGCGCGAAGGCCGCTATGATCTGGTTTTCGATAACGTCTACGACTGGCAAAGCGGGACGGCGGCGGAGCAGGTTGAGGCAGCGGCCTCGTCGTGCGGAGATCGACTGCAGCGCTATGTCTTCACATCCAGCTGTGCGGCTTATGGAGACGGTCTGGATCACCGCGAAGATGACCCCCTTGCGCCACCGGACCACGCTGATGCGTACTGCCGCAACAAGGCCAACACGGAGCGGATGCTGTTTCGGCTGCACCGGGAGCGGGGCCTGCCGGTCGTCACCCTGCGTCCGCCCTTTCTTTACGGCCCCGAGAATCCTTTCTATCGCGAGCAGTTCTTCTGGGACAGGATGTTGGCGGGAAGACCGATCATCCTGCCTGGAGACGGGACGCGGCTGATGCAGTTCGTTCACGTCGAGGATTACGCCGATGCTGCGATTGCCGCGGCCGAGAACGACGCCGCGATCGGCCGGGCGTACAACGTGGCCAACCCAGCGCCTATCTCCCAGCGTGAGCTCGTTGAGTCATTGGCGGAAGCGGCGGATTGTGCATCACCGCGAACGGTTGAGATCGATCGGGAGTTGCTGACCGAGCTGGGCGGCAACGTCTTTGAACCGCCCCTCTACTTCGGACAGTATTTCGACATGCCGCCGATCACCGAAGACACAAGTCGGGTCCAGGATGAATTGGGGTTTGAGGCAACGCCTTTCGTCGACGGCTTGCGGCAAACCTTCAATTGGTACAAGAACACGGAGCGGCCAGAGCCGGACTTCCGCTTTGACGACAGGGTGCTTGCGGCCGCAGGCGGCTAGCGGGCGAAGTAGAGGGTGATGGCGCGGTCGATGTCTTCGGGATGAAGACGCGGCGCCCGCTCGTCGTATTCCGCGATGTTCTTGAGAATCAAAACGATGTCGCGGGGATAGCAAGCGCGCAGCACGGGCGACTGGCTGCCCTTCTTGCAGCGTTCGCGGATGAAGGCGGAGTGTTGCGGGCTCCAGGGAATCTTCTCGCTCTCGCAAACTTTCTGCAAGATCGCATCGAAGATCTCAGGAGTGATCGCGTCGACCTTCACCTTGTTCTGAATGCGGCGGAGAAAAGCTTCGTCGGCCAGTTGGCGAGGATCGAGATTGGTCGAGAAGACGACAAGGGTCTCAAAAGGCACCGGCATCTTGACGCCCGTACGCAGCGACAAGAAGTCGACGCCGCGGTCCAAGGGCACGATCCAGCGGTTCAGCAAGTCGCGCGGGTTGATCATCTGACGGCCAAAGTCATCGATGATGAACAGCCCGTTGTTGGCCTTCATTTGCAGCGGGGCCGTGTAGTAACCAAGCGTTTCTTCGAACCGCAGTTCGAGCATCTCAGAAACCATCTCGCCGCCGACCGCGATGCAAGGCCGCGAGCAACGGATCCAGCGGCTGTCAACGCCGTCGACGGGACTCAGCGGGCGATGCACGACCGAGTCGTGCACGTTGATGATCTGCCCGTCGACCTCAACGGCATAGGGCACATAAACTTCATCCTTGAAGACGCGCACGAGCCGCTCCGCGATGGACGTCTTACCGTTGCCGGTCGATCCATAGAGGAATATCTGCGAGTTCGACATGATGGCCGGACCGAGCTGGTCCAGCATGTCGTCGGGAATGACCAGGTCGTGGAAAACTTCTTTGAGTCGCTTACGATTGATTTTGTGGCGCGCGGCCTGCTGCCGGACGGCGGCTGTGTAGGCGTCCAGCGTCACGGGCACTGGCCCAACATACTGATTCACGCGGTAGCGCTCTTGCGCGACCCCGCGGCCCTGGCCGCTAAGCGCAACGACGTAGTCGTTGCCCACCATACCCTTCACCTCGACGTATTGCTCTTTGCGCAGATACTTAAACACCTCGCCCGTTACGCTGGCGTCGATCTTGAGCCGCTGCGAAACGCGACTGAGCGACGTCTCACCCTCGAGCATGATGAGCTTGAGGATGAGGTTGACGACGGTGTTGGAGGAGACCCCCAGTTCTTGAACCGTCTTGGGCGCCGTGGGGAAAAATTTCCCCTGGGACCTGTCTGCTGACGCACTGGAGGCGGTTTCGAAGACGCTGGTCGAGCTCATGCTGCGGCCAGACTAACAGCGGCCACGTATGTCCGATATCAGGCTAAAGGCTGAGACGAGCGGGGGTATGGAGCCTACCTCCGGGCGCAAGCTTCCGCACCGGCCAGCACGACCATGGCGGCCAGAAAGCCCCACAACATCAACGTCACGGAGATGAAGAAGGGGCCATATTCCGCGCGCAGACCAAGCCAGGGCCAAGCCCAGGCATAGGCGACCTGAAGGCCTTCGATCAGCAGCGCCACCACAAATGCCGTCGTTAAGGCACGCCCGAAGGGCACGGGCCCGTTGGGAAGCAGCCAGTAGACCAACAGCAACACGATCGCCGTCGCCATCGCTCCGCCCGTCCGCAGCGCCCAAAGCGTCGCCATATTGGGGGTCAGGAAGATCGTCTGAAACGATGCGAAGAGGATCGGTCCGGCAAAACCTGCAAACAGCGCGGAGAGCAGCGCCATAAACATCGAGGTAGCGCCGATACACAAACTGAGCAACTGGTTGTAGGCGTAATTGCGGTTGGCGGGAAAGCCCCAAAGGCGATTCTGGGCCACCTCGAGGGGCATGAATATGCCATTCGCGGCGACCAGCAGTAGGATCACCGAAACCGCCGGGACCGCGCCCCGATTGGCGACCTCCGCCTGCAGATTCCGGACGACGAAATCGACCAAGCCCGCATCCTCCGGCAAGAAAGACCTTAGTCCCAGCAGGATCGCCTGGTTGGCGTGGCTCGCAGGGAAGGCAAAGGATGCCAGCGTGAGCATCAGCAGCATAAAAGGGAAAAATCCCAACAGAACGTTGGCGGCAATCGCCATAGCGTAGACGTGACTGTCGAGCCCGAACCAGTAGCGGATGGTCGGCGCGAAGGGGATCCGGACCGTTTTAGAAACGGGATCCTTCTCCTCGGTCTGGAGCAACGAGAAACTCATGAGGCGCCGCTTCGCGGGTGATGCTGATCGTACACGCTCCGCAGCCTCTCGCGCAGCACGTGTGTATAGATCTGCGTCGTCGAGATGTCAGCGTGCCCGAGCATCATCTGCACGCTGCGAAGATCGGCGCCCCGGTCAAGCAAGTGAGTCGCAAAACTATGGCGGATAACATGAGGGGTCAGATTCTTGAGGATACCGGCCCTCAAACCGTATTGCTTGAGCAGTTTCCAGAAGGCTTGGCGCGTCATCGGCCCGCCCCGCTGGGTCACGAATAGATAAGGGGACACGCGCTTCTTGAGCAGCAGCGGCCGATCTCGCTCGACATAGACCTCAATAGCCGCCAGCGCTTGGCGGCCAACAGGCACCAGGCGTTCCTTATCCCCTTTGCCGCGTGTCCTCAATATTCCCATCGAGGCGTTCAAATGATTCAACTGGACCCCGACTAACTCAGAAACACGCAGTCCCGTGGCATAGAGCAATTGCAGCATCGCACGGTCTCGACCGCCTCGCGCGGTTTTTTCGTCGGGCGTCGCGAGCAGACCATCCACTTCGTCTAGGGTGAGGAACTTTGGCAGTTGTTTCCATTGACCGGGCGATGACACATCCGCCGTGGGATCTACCGTGATCCGCTCCTGTTCGAGCAAGTACCGGAAGTAACTCCGCAGCGTGGCCAAGTAACGAGCAACCGAGCGGCTGGCGAGGCCGGCGGCGTAGAGGGAATCGACGAAGGCGGCAACGTCCGCTCCGGTTGCCTCATCGATCACGCGGCGTCTCCCCTTACAGAACTCCGCCATTCTGGCTAGGTCCCGGCCATAGGCCTGCAAGGTGTTGCCTGCCAGGCCCTTTTCAAGCCGGCAATACTCAACGTAATCCTGCACTAAGCCTATTGATCGGTCCGAACTCATTGATTTTCAATTACTTGACGGCCTGAGGGCTGCATCGTAGCATGGGGTCTAGGCGGCAGTCCTTGCCGCTTCAGGTCGACATCGTGTCCGCTTCGACGACAAAAAAGGCCTATCTGTGCCGCATGGACAGGTCCTACATAGAAGGATACGTCTCTCCGCAAACGTATCAGCGCCCCGAGGGGATAGAAATCCTGCGTCGCAGCGCTGAAGTCAGCGTCGTGCCCTATGCCGAGATCCGGGCCGTGTACTTCGTTAAAGAGTTCGATGGCCCTCCAAACGAGAGCGAAAGGCGGGTCTTTGGGTCGCGTCCGAAGCTGGACGGTCTCTGGGTTCGGCTGACATTTCGTGACGGCGAGGTCTTCGAAGGGGTGATCCAGAACGACCTTTTGCTGATGGGCGCCCACGGCGTCACCATTACTCCTCCCGATGCGGCCTCGAATACTCAACGCATCTTCGTGCCCCAGCAGTCGCTCAAGGAACTGAAGGTGTTGAGCGTCATCGGCAGCCCGGTGCATCGCCGCCAAAGCCGTCCCAAGTCCCCGCCGAAAGAGCAGATCGACCTATTTAGCGGCACTTTACCGGCCTAGGCCCTGTCACAAACACTTAACAGTCCGGCTGCCGGTTCGTCTGGGAAGATGATAAGGATGAGACGGTCCTTGGCGACGGCGCTGTGTGCGTTGTGCCTGTTTTCCCCAAATTTAGTTGCAGCTGAAACGGAAGGCGCAGCCTGGAGCGGTACCTACCGCGGCCGGGTGCTGACCGAGCGTTTCTTGCACAACCAATCTCGGCTGCGCCCGGTTGCCGCCTTGACCCAGCAAGGCTCGCCCAATGTGTATCCCGACCGCGGCCAAATCGCGGTCATCGACACCTCGGGCGGCGTCGTGGGGCAACCCAATTTCCTGGATCTGCAGGGCGCTTCCGTGTTCTTTACGCCAGGCGGCGATTCTTATTTGGGAGAGGCGCGGCCGGTGGCCTTCGATCAGGCTGCCCGCGCAAACGGCGTACCGCTCGCCCTGGAAGACGACGACAGTCAGCGCCTCGCGCTGCCCTTCGCTTTCCCTTACTTCGGCGGCTCGTACAACGAGGTCTTCGTCAACTCGGACGGCAACCTGACTTTCGGCGTGGGCGATGAGGATACCGGCGCCCGATCGCTTCCCCGCGCGCTCGCCGGTGCGCCGCGAATCGCACCCTTGTATGCCGACTTCAACCCCGCCGCCGCTGCTGCGCAAGTGCGCGCCCACGTGATTAGCGACCGCGTCGTCGTCACTTGGGACGGCATCCCCCAATTCGGCAGCACCCGCCGGCAGACCTTCCAGGTGGCGCTACATGACGACGGCGCTATCGCTTTCCACTACCTCAGCATTAGCCTCAACCAGGCGATCGTCGGTATCTTTCCCGGAGGAGGCGCGTCCGAGCCGGAGGCGGCCGACCTGAGCGCGACGTTTGAGGTCGGCCCCGGCGGCGCCGCGGAGCTGTTCCTGCTGTTCTCCAATCTGGATGCGATGACGGCGACACGCCGCTTTTACGCCAATCACGCGGACGTTTACGACTTCGTCTTCCTTTTCAACAACTTCGGCCTCACACCGGGGCCAGGCACCTTCGCCTATGAACTCAACGTCCGCAACGACATTGTAGGAATTGGGGACGTGCTCGTCGGCGAGGAAACGTTCGATCTAGGCGCCGAGTTCGGCTCCCCCAAGCGTCTCGCCAGCCTCCTCAACATGGGTTCCCTCTCGGCGTACCCGGACGACCCCAAGCAACGGATCCCGATTATTGGCGAGAACAGCACGCTTTCCGTCATGGGCCAGGAGGCGGGGCACCGCTGGGGCGTCTACACGCAATTCTTGGATCCCGTCACCAACGAAGTCTCGGATGCACTACTGGGCCGGGACGACGCGCACTGGAGCTTCTTCTTCAACTCCCAAGGTTCGGTCATCGAGGGCAACGACATCCTCGACAAGGGACCCGGCACAAGCCCGCGTTACACCACGCGCCAGCCCGTGGCGCGCTACGGGGAATTCGATCAGTACATCATGGGTTTGCGAGCCCCCGAGGAGGTCGCGGCGAGCTTTCTTGTCCAACAACCTCAAGGCGCGGGCAATACAAACCCCGGCAGGATGCCGCAGAGCGGAGTAACGTTCGACGGCATTCGCAAAAACATCTCGATTGGAGATATCGTCGCCGCCGAAGGTCCTCGCAAACCGGACCAAACCATGGCCCAGCGGAGCTTCAACTTCGCCTTCGTTTTGGTCGTGGAAGAAGGCTCGTCCGGACCATCCGACGAAGATATCGCCAAGCTCGACCTGATTCGCCGGGAGTGGGAGATCTTTTTCGAACAGGCGACCGGCCACCGTGCGGATGCGAACACTGAATTGCGCCGGGGTCTGCACCTGTCCGTCTGGCCGCGCACAGGGATTCTGGTCGACCGCACGACCTTTGCAACCGTCAGCATCGACACGCCGCTGGACATCGATTTGAGCGTCGCCGTCAACAGCGACTCGGCAGCGATCTTCACGCCGGGGTTCGTGACCATCCCCAAGGGGCGAACGAGCGCCTTCGCTCCCATCACAGGCGCTTTTCCCGGCACGGCTACTCTGCAGGCTACGGCATACGCCCCAGGCATCGCTTTCGACTCGCCGGCAGCGAAGATCCTTGTCTTACCAGCCGACGGCCCGTTCGTGATCTCCATCCTCTCGGGCGCGAATCAGCAGGGCGTTGCCGGAATGCCGCTGAGCGAACCGATCGTGGCCCGGGTCACCGACGGAAACCAGACCCCAATCAGCGGAATCGCGGTGCTTGCGAAGCCGAGCGGGAACGGTCAGGCGACAGTCCTCGGTTCGCCCACCGGACCCGACGGCACGGTGGAAATCTCTTGGACCCTGGCCAGTTCGACAACTCGGAATACGCTGGCGCTTCGCGTGCCCGGTACAGCGGCGACCGCCGCCGTGTCTGCGAACGCCGTGAGCGGCCAGCCGGCATTTTCCGCCGCGGGCGTCGTCAACGCCGCCAGCTTTGCCGTGGGCGGCCTCTCGCCGGGTTCGATCGCCACGGTATTCGGCTCCAACCTTGCCGCCGCCACAGCGACCGCTGGAGGTTTTCCTCTGCCGCGAACACTCGCAGGGACTCAGGTATTCGTCGGCGGCGTGCCCGTACCGCTCATTTACGTCTCTCGCAACCAGATCAACTTTCAGGTTCCTTTCGGCATAGCCTCGAATAATGCTCTGATCCAGGTCGTCTCGTCCTCGGGCGCCGGCGCGTCCGTTGCGACGCCGGTCGTTCCGATTCAGCCTGGTCTTTTTTTCGAGCCCTCCACCGGCATCGGCGCGGTGAGCTTTTCCGCTGACGGCTTGAGTGCCGCGCAACGCGCAGCCCGGCCCGGCGAGGCTGTGGAGTTATTCGGAGTGGGCCTGGGGGCGGTTTCTTCGCCCCCGGAGGCAGGCGATCCCGCGTCGGGCTTCTTCCTGGCGGAGACAACTGTCGAACCGGCAGTCTCGATAGGCGGCAGGATCGTGCAGGCCACCTTCAGCGGCCTCGCTCCCGGCTTTGCCGGCCTCTACCAGATCAATTTCACTTTGCCGCAAGATCTGGCTCCAGGGCGGTACGAACTACTGGTCGATGTGAACGGCGTTGCTAGCAACACGGTTTTCCTCGAGGTCGAGTGACGAGGGTTCTAGATCACCGCGAAACAGAAGACTGTGTTCGAGCCCTGCTCGCCATCGGGCGTGAGGCAGTATTCGCCGGGCTTCAGGCTCGAATCCACTCGCAACTTAAACACTCCTTCGCTTTGCGGGACCACATCGACGTGGTAGGGCTGCGCGACAATCTTGTTCTTCTTGCGAATGAGCACCTCGCGCCGACCCTTCACGTTCTCGAAGGCATAGAGCCGTAGCGTGCGTGCGTCTATCTGATCTTGAGCGAAGAGGAATTCCGGGAATCCCAATGGCGTCCGCGCGGATGAGGCCGCGCCGGGGACCCAAAAGATCTGCCCCTTCTTATCGGAGACCTCTGTAGCTTGATTCGCCTCCGTTTCCAGCAGATTCGTCGCGTGAATTAAGTAAGGCACGTCCTTCTTGGGCGGATCAGGCAGGTTCTGCGCCCCGGCAACCGCAGCCAGCAACGCGATGAAAAACGCGAGTTGGGCAACTCTCATCACCGAGCATTTTAGCGTCTCGATCCGTTATTCACCAGTTGGCGGATCGAAGAAGCGGGCGACATCGGCAATATCGGTCGAGAATGCATAGTCAGGCAAGCTGTCGAGAAATACCTTGCCGTAGCGCTGCTTCATGACCCGATTGTCGAGCAGCACCAGCACGCCGCGGTCCTGGGCCGAGCGAATCAGGCGTCCAAACCCCTGCTTCAGCGCGAGGACGGCCTCGGGCACCTGAAATTCATCGAATGGCTTGCCTCCCGCCTGGCGAATCGCACGGATTCGCGCTTCGACGATCGGATCGGAAGGAGCGGCGAACGGCAGTTTATCGATAATTACGCAGCTCAACTGATCGCCCGGCACGTCGACGCCTTGCCAAAAACTTGCCGTCGCAAATAGGACTGCGTTGGGCGTTGCCTTGAAATCCTCCAGCAACGCCGAGTTCGGCGCCGTCCCTTGCAAAAATGCGGGGTGATCCAAGCGCGGCTCAACAGCCTCGTACACACGGCGCATCTGCGCGTAGCTGGTGAAGAGCACAAAGGCGCGTCCGCGCGAGTAGCTCAACACCGCAAGAATCTCATCCGTTGCCCGGGCGGCGAACTGCTCGGAGCGCGGATCGGGCAAGTCCTCGGGCACGTACAGCAAGGCTTGTTTGGCGTAATCGAAGTGGCCTGGAACGATCAACTCTCTGGGTCCAGTCACTCCCAGCCTTCCCTTCACGAAATCAAAATTTCCGTCTACCGCCAAAGTCGCCGAGGTCAGCACAACGCACGGTACTCGCTCGAAGAGCTTCTGCGACAAAATCTCGGCGACGTCAATCGGCGTCGCCTGCAGGAAAACGCCCCGGCCGCGCCGCTCCATCCAGTAGACGTAGCTGGGGTCGTCCACCTCGATGACCAGCCGCAACGCCGCTTCCAACTCTTGCGCACGGCGCTCCAAGGGGATCACCAGGTCGGTCTTTTCGCGAATCAGTTTGAGTTGGGCATCGAGCAGCGCCAACCCCGCGAGCAGCGCCTCATAAGTCTCTGCGTTGCGCTTCAAGAAGACTGGACGCTCGCGGAACGCTCTGCGGCCCTCCAGGCCTTCGAACACGTGGAAGAACTGAGCGGCCCGCAGATTCAGTTGGTCGAGCGCCGTATCGATTCCCTTGGACCCGAATTCGCCCTGAAACGCCGTCTGCCGTACGTCCCGGGCCAGCTCCTCGAATCGGTAGCTGCTGATCTGCACGCCGAAGTGCTGACCCGCCGCCTCTTCGATCTCGTGCGCTTCGTCGAACACCACGGCTTGATAGTCAGGGATGATCTGCGCGAAATCGTCCTCGCGCAGGGCTAAATCCGCGAAGAACAAGTGGTGGTTCACGATGATCAGGTCCGCTTCGGCAGCCTTCTGGTGCATCAAGGTGATGAAGCACTTCTCAAACAATCCGCACTTCGACCCCGCGCACATCTCTCGGCGGGCGTCGACCTTATGCCATGCGCCGGAAGTGGCGGGGAGAGACCTCAACTCGGCCCTATCTCCGGTCTCGGTCTCTTTCTCCCACGCTTTGATCTTGGCGAAGTCCTCGATCTCTTCGAGCCCTGAGAGGATTGGTCGATTCTCCGCTTCGTACAGCTTTTCGCGGCACAAATAGTTAGCGCGACCTTTCATGTAGGCGACGCGTAGCTCACGGCCCAGCCGTTCTTCGATGAAAGGAATGTCCTGGTAGAAAAGCTGCTCCTGCAGCGCCTTGGTTCCGGTCGAGACGATGACGCGCTTGCCGCTGGCGATGACCGGAAACAAGTAGGCGAGAGTCTTACCGGTGCCGGTACCGGCCTCGACGATTAGATGCCGCCGCTCGGCGAGCGCCGCCTCCACCTCCTCCGCCATTGCCATCTGACCTGGCCGGTATTCAAACCGCGGATGCCATTTGGCCAGCAGCCCGCCGCGGCGGAACACGTCTCGCGCTCGAAGCGCGGCCTTGGCGGTGGAGACTCCCATTCGGCGCCCGAAACCCCAGGATAGCGGTCGTCGAACATTGAAGCCCGAATACTCGTAGAATGTTGCGGGAGAGTCATCAGCCAATGAGAGACCACGTCCGCATCCTCGCCATCCTCAATATCGTGATGGGCGGCATCGGTTTGCTGATCGGCGCCGGAATGCTCCTCATGTTCGGAGGAATCGGGATGTTGGCCGGAGCGGCGAATTCAGGAGATCCCGAAGCTATATTGGCGTTCCCGATTATGGGCGCGCTCGGTGGCCTGATCTTTGTGGTGCTGCTGATCTTCTCAGCGCCGCAAATCATAGGCGGCATTGGATTGCTCAAGATGCAGCCCTGGGCGCGCATCTTGATGATTGTGCTTTCCGCACTGAGTCTGCTCAGCATCCCGATCGGCACCGCCCTGGGCATATACGGCCTGTGGGTGCTGCTGAATGAGGAAACCGTGCGACTCTTCGCCGCTCCAGCGCCCGTGAGCTAGCGCAACTCCGACGTCCGGATATCCTTGAGATTGAGCCGCCAGCCGCCCCAGTAGTCGTCGGCCTCCACTGAGTAGGCCGCGTCAACCAACCGGCCGCGACGCATCGAAGGTTCCAGTTCACCCATGCGCCAAGCGACGGCCTCGAACGACGCTTCGCCCTGCCGCAGGCGCAGTTTCAAGTGACGCTCCTTGAGGACCTTGGGATCGGCCGCAAGTTCCGCGCCGCCAGCGCCGAAGACCGGCGTCGGATTGGCCATTCCATGCGGTTCTAGCCGGGCCAATTGGGCCATAAAATCATCCGTAATCGAGGCCAACGTGAGCTCGGCATCGAGTTGCAGCAGCGGCAAGAAATCTTCCGGCCCCAGGGCGTTGGCGGCATGGTCGTTCAGCTCGCGCGTCAACGCCGGGATGCGATCAATCTTCACGGTGCAGCCCGCCGCCTGCCTGTGTCCGCCGAAGCGCTCAAAAATGCCCGATACGGACTCAAGCGCCTCAAGCAAGTGGAAACCAGGGATGCTTCTGCCCGAGCCTACGGCCAGCCCCGTTGCGCTATCCGCGCTGAGCACGATCGTGGGCCGGTGAAAGCGGTCCACCACGCGGCTGGCGACGATGCCGATTACGCCGGGATGCCAGCCTTCGCCATACATCACAATAAACGGCGCCACATCCGTCGGCGGGGCCTTGATCAATCGCGCAACCACTTCATCGACGATCTCTTGTTCGGCGGATTGCCTTTCCGCGTTCAACCGGTCAAGCGACTGGGCAATGGGCATGGCTTGTTCGAAGGTCTCGGCCTCGAACAGATCGATTACCGCTCGCGCCGTATCCATCCGTCCCGCTGCATTCAACCGGGGGCCGATGCGGAACCCGATGTCGCCGGCGCTGAGGGACTTCTTGTTCGACAGGCCCGAGACGTCAAGCAATGCCCTCAGCCCCGGATGCCGCGGGCGCAAGAGCTCTTCCAGCCCTATCTTGGCGATCACCCGGTTCTCTCCCAACAACGGCGCGAGATCGGCGACCGTGCCGATAGCGACGATCTTCAGCATCGACCGCAATACTGACGCCAGCCGCACGGGAGGCCAATCGAGACCGCCCAACAGCGCTTGTGCCAACTTGAACGCGATGCCGACGCCCGCGAGGCCTTTCTCGGGGTAATCGCAGCCGGGCTGATTCGGGTTGACGACAGCCAGCGCTTGCGGCATCGCGCCTTCGTCGGGGAGGTGATGATCGGTGACGATCGAGTCGATCCCCAGCTCGCGCGCCTTGGCGACGACCGCTGCATCACGAATGCCGGTATCGACGCTGATCAGCACCTTAACGTCTTCGCGCGCCGCCCGCTCGATGACGTCCTCGCGCATTCCATAGCCTTCTCGAACGCGGTGCGGAACGTGATAGTCCGCCTGGCCGCCAGCCATTTCAATCGCCTTGCGCAGCAGCACCACGGCGGTGGTGCCGTCGACGTCGTAGTCGCCGTAGATGAGGATCTTTTCGTTACCGGCGATCGCCCGGCGAATGCGCTCCACCGCATCCCGCATGCCCTTCATCAAGAAGGGATCATGCATCTGATCCAGAGCCGGGTTGAGAAAGCGCTCGACGTCTTCGGCATCGCTCACGCCTCGCTGAACGATCATGATCGCAAGCGTCTCAGAG
>CAMPKL010000019.1 GCA_946887065.1 uncultured Bryobacterales bacterium | reverse complement strand
CATGGGCGTTGCGCGTGGTTCGCGAAGGCTTATTGGACATGGCGGAAACAGAGGTTCTGGTTCGGGAGTCCGCGCCCGGTTTGTTCCCGGTTGTGGCGCATGTGGACTTCTCCGTTGTGGGACGCGGCGAGCCGGAGGGGTCGTGGCCGGCGGCGCCGGGCGAGATCGTCATCCTCTTCGGTACCGGATTCGGTCCGTCGCAGCCCCCGGTGGAAGAGGGTCAGTTGCCTCCGTTTGCGGCATCTGCGCTGTTGCCTCACAGAGTGTTCCTCGCTGGGCAGGAGTTGGCGCGCGAACAGGTGCTGTACTTCGGGCAGGCGCCTTTGTTCGCCGGGCTGCAGCAGGTGAATATTGTCCTGCCGTCGGGCCTGGCGTCCGGGGACTACGAGGTGCAGGTGGAGGTTGCCGGGGCAATGAGCCAGACCGGCTTGCGGATTGCGGTCGAGGAAAGCTTGGAAGAAAAATGAAACCCCACACGCGTTGGCGCGTTTAAGGTTAGAGGAGAAGCTGCGTTCGAAACCAAAACCAGCTTCTCGGGGCTAGAATCGTCAAGGAGTCTCCATGCGCCTACTGATATCCATGGCCGTTTTGTCATTGACGGGAGCAATCCTCCACGCGCAGGAGTCGAAGGTAGTGCAGATTACGCCGCCGCCCGCCAAGGAAACGGAGCCGGCAAGGCTAACGGAGCGCCCTGCCGATCCGGTCGAAGGCGAGACGATTATCCCCATCGGCACGAGGGTGCCGCTCATGTTGCTGAACAGCATCAGCACCAAGCACGCCAGTCCGGACGACTTGGTGTACCTCGAGTCGGTTTATCCGGTGGTAGTAAACGGCAAGATCGTGATCCCTCCGGGGACCTACGTCTCGGGGCGGGTTACGAGCGTAAAGCGGCCCGGCCGGGTAAAAGGCAAAGGCGAGTTGTACGTACGCTTCGAGCAAATCATCCTGCCTAACGGGATTATTCGAGACTTGACAGGACGCGTAGGCGCCCTGGACGGACGTTCGCCCGAGGGTTTCGACAAGGAAGAGGGCAAGATCACCAGCGAGGGCAATAAGGGCGGCGACGCCCGCACCATCGGGGAGTCCACGGCCACCGGGGCATCGATCGGAGTGATCGCCGGCGCGGCAGGCAGCAACGCCGGCATGGGCTTGGGGCTCGGCAGCGCCGCGGGCGCAGCGGCCGGGCTGATCGGCGTTTTGGCCTCGCGAGGACCCGAAGCGATCTTAGAAAAGGGCACTCAACTGGACATGGTGCTCGACCGGGGCTTGCTCTTCAAAGACGAAGATCTGGAGTTTGATAATCCCCTCGGGGCCGGCAGGATGCGCGATGCCGGCAACGGTCCGGACCCGAATCGCAACCGCCAAAACAACACCGGCCGACGCTTCCCGCTGTAAACGTCTGATTCATTGGCCCTAAACATTTCGGCTGGTCCCCGTATAATTCGAGGATCGAGGCGAAAGTTCTGCCCAAGAGAAGTCAGCGGCTTTATCTGGCTCTGCTCAGCGTCCTGTTCGTGGCGCTGGTAGGGCTGTCTTTCTGGCACACTTCGCTGAGTTTCGGGGACTTCCGCCCCGACAATGCCGTCATCGGCTTTGTGCTGTGGGGGATGCTGACGCTGGTCGCGCTCGGCGTCTTGGCGCTGGGGTTCCTTCTTTTCCGTAGTCTGCTAAAGCTTTACATCGAACGGCGCCAGGGGCGGCTGGGCTCAAAGATCAAGACGAAACTCGTGGGCGGGGCATTGGTGCTGTCGATTGTACCGGTCGTGGGGATGGTTGTTTTTTCTTTCACCATCATGAGCCGGACCTTCGACAAATGGCTGTTCACGCAAACGCCGCAGATCCTCTCCGACTCGGAGGCGATGATAGTAGAACTGAACCGCATCATGCGGGATAAGTTGACGGCCGACGCTCTGCGGGTCGCATCGCTGCCGTTGGCCTCAGCCCCATTCCAGGCCCAGGCGCCGGCGGGCGCCCTCGATGAGTTGTCGGAAATTCTGAGGAGGTTCGACGCGCAGTACGTCGGCTTCTTGCCGCTAGGCGCGAAGCGGGCATCATGGGAAGTCCGCTCGGGAGAGTTGATCGAGGGTACCGTGGAGTGGCGGCCGCCGGCAGATGCGGGTTCCACCGACTCGGGGATCACAAGCGACTTCGTGTGGGGCGCGGCGCCGGTCCACTCGGGCGCGGAAGAATTGGGCCGCGTCGTCGTCGCCTGGCGTATTCCCGATGAGATCCAGTCCCGGCGAGCGGCGATGATGGAACGATTTGACGAGTATCGGACGATTGAGGCCGAGCGGACGAACATCAAATACTTCTATCTGGGGCTGCTGGGGCTGATTACGATCTTTGTGCTGTTCGTTTCGGTTTGGCTCGCGCTCTATTTGTCGAGGCAGATCAGCACCCCGATTGAGGCATTGATTGACGCCACGACGGAGGTCTCCAGCGGCCATTTAGAACATCGCGTGCAAGTGCCCGCGATGGACGAGTTGGGCGGACTGATCGCCTCGTTCAACCGCATGACGCAGAGGCTGGAGGAGCAGACGACCGAACTTCAGCAAAGTAACCAGGAACTGGAGAAGGCCAACGCCGAAATCGATTCGAGGAGGCGGCTAATCAACGCGATTCTGGAGAGCGTGACTCCCGCTGTGCTGTCAGACAATGAGTTTGGCGAGATTTTCAAGGCGAATCCTGCGGTCCGCCAGATCTTCCGCCTCCCAGATGGGCGAGCGCCGCGGCGCGTGGACGACTTATTTGGGCCTGAGGACCGCGACGAGGTGCATTACATGCTGCAGCGTGCGCGGCGGACGGGACTGTGCTCTCGGAATTTCGAGCTGCAAAGCCGGGGCCATATCCAGCACCTGGCCGTGACCGTGACCTCGCTTGACGCCAACGAAGCGACGGTTCGGGATCCGGCCGGATACGTGATCGTAGTCGAAGATACGACCGATCTGTTGCGCGCGCAGAAAGAGGCCGCCTGGACAGAAGTAGCCCGAAGAGTTGCTCATGAAATCAAGAATCCGCTGACTCCGATCGCGCTGTCCGCCGAACGGATGCAGAAACTGCTCAACAAGATGGCCGAGACGGAGGACCCCGACGCCCGCCGCGAGCTGCGCGAGAGCTTTGGGCGTTCCACGCAGACGATCATGGGAGAGGTCGAAACGCTGCGGCGATTGGTGGACGAATTTGCGCAGCTGGCGCAGTTCCCGAAAGCGCAGCTGGAGAAAGGAGACTTAAACGAGGCGGTAAGGGAAGCGATTGCCGTCTTCGAGGGCCGCATTGACGATATTCGTCTCAAAGTCGATCCTGCCGCATCCCTACCCCCGGTCATGATCGATCGTGAGCACATCAAGAGACTGACCGTGAACCTCGTCGATAACGCCGCGGAGGCGCTCGAAGGGGCCTTGGTGAAGGAGATCGTCGTGAGAACAGCCGCGGCCGAGACGCCCGACACGGTCGTGCTGACGGTCTCGGATTCTGGCCCCGGCATATCTCCGCAGGATAAGGAGCGCTTGTTCCTACCCTACTTCTCAACCAAGGAGCGGGGTACGGGACTGGGCCTGGCCATCGTGAGCAGAATCGTCGGCGAGCACGGGGGCACAATTCGAGTTGAGGACAACCGGCCGACGGGTACGCGGTTCATCGTCGAATTGCCGGCAGCTGAGGTCCCGGCGCTGATGGGGACAAGACAGGCGTGAAACCCGGCGAACGCATTCTGATCGTCGACGACGAACCTGGCATACGCAGCTCGCTGGCGGAAATCCTCGCCGATGAGGGTTACTTCGCCGAGGCGGTGGATTCGGGCGAGGCCTGTCTGGAGATCCTGCAGCGAATGGCGTTTCAATGCGTGCTGTTGGATATTTGGCTGCCTGGAATCGACGGGCTCGAAACGCTGGAGCGCATTGAGCGGATCGAGGCGACGCAGCGCCCCGCGGTGGTGGTGATCTCGGGCCACGGCAAGATCGAGACGGCTGTGCGGGCGACTAAGCTCGGAGCTTTCGACTTCTTGGAAAAACCGCTTTCGTTGGCAAAGGTGGTTTTGACGGTAAAGAACGCGTTGGCCCATCGCCGGTTGGCTCGTCAGAACGAAGATCTTCGGTCCGAGGGCATCGGCTACAGCATTATCGGCGAGAGCGTTCCGATGAAGGCCTTGCGGGGGCAGTTGGAGTTGATGGCTCCGACAAGCGGCCGTGTTCTCATATTCGGCGAAAGCGGCGTGGGCAAAGAACTGGTCGCGCACGCCTTGCACGCGCGAAGTCTGCGGGCGGATGAACCGTTCGTGGAAGTCAATTGCGCCGCCATTCCCGAGGAGTTGATCGAGAGCGAACTATTCGGTCACGTGAAGGGATCGTTCACCGGCGCGGTGGAAGACAAGACCGGCAAGTTCCAGCAGGCGGACCGCGGCACGTTGTTCCTTGACGAAGTCGGCGACATGAGCCTCAACACACAGGCCAAGGTGCTGCGCGCGCTGGAAAGCCAGCGGTTCGAGCCTGTCGGATCGGGCCGTCGCGTCGAGGTGGACGTGCGCGTGATCGCGGCCACGAATAAGAACCTCGAAGAGGAAATCTCGAGCGGAAATTTTCGCGAGGATCTGTTCTACCGTCTCAATGTGATCCCGTTCTTCGTTCCGCCGCTGCGGTCCAGAGCCGAGGATATTCCGCAACTCGCGGAATACTTTCTGAACCATTTCTGCCGCGCCTACGGACGGAAACCCAAGCATCTATCGGTCGATGCCATCGAGGCGCTGATGGGCTACGCCTGGCCGGGCAATGTCCGCGAACTCCGCAATCTGATGGAGCGCATTGTCATCATGCATGGACCCGAGCGCGTGGATACGGCTGACTTGCCGCTGCCGGGGGACTCGCGCAGGTCGGCGCCGCGTACGCCGGCCGGTGAGTTCCGGCCGCTCGCGGAATTCCGGGCAGCCTCCGAACGGCGCTATGTGCTGGAGGTCCTTGAGGCCGAGGGCGGCAACATGACCCGCACGGCGGAAGCCCTAGGGCTCGAGCGCAGCCATCTCTACCGCAAAATGAAATCTCTGGGCATCTCCGCCTCGGACGCCAAAGACTAATTCCCGGGTTCGGACTACAATAGTCAACACCATGAAAGGCAACGACAAAGTCATCGCCCGCCTCAACGAAACGCTGATTGACGAGTTCACGGCGATCCACCAGTATTTCATTCATGCGGAGATGGAAGAGAACTGGGGATACAAGAAGCTCAGCAGCTATGTAAGGCGTCAGTCCATCGACGAAATGAAGCACGCCGAAACGCTCATCGAGCGGATTCTGTTTCTGGACGGCGTCCCTTCAATGGGTGAACTGAAGCCGCTGAATATCGGCCAGGACGTGAAAGCTCAGCTGGAGAACGATCTCCAGCTGGAGTACGATGCGGTCCAGCATCTCAACAAGTGCATATCCGATGCCCGCGAGGCCGGCGACAACGGATCTCGCGAGCTGTTCGACATGATCCTCAAAGACGAAGAGGACCACGTGGATTGGCTGGAAACTCAACTCCAGTCGATTGCCGACATCGGCATCGGCCTCTATCTTGCCCAGCATCTTGAACCGGGCGAGTAGCGAAGCGCATGAGTGAGCGCCCGCCACACCGGCCCCTGGGGTGATCCATGGGCTTAGCGCTGCACAGCCTCGACTGGGCCGTTATCATCGTTTACTTCGCGATGATCATCGCTGTCGGTTTGTGGGCCGCGCGAAAAGTGAAGGGCACGGCCGACTACTTTATCGGCCATCGCGGTTTTAGCGTTTGGCTGGTCATCGGGCAAGCCTTCGGAGTCGGCACACACGCCGAGATGCCCGTGTCGCTGGCCGGCAAGGTGTACCAGTCCGGCTACGCAGGCATCTGGTACCAGTGGAAGAACCTGTTCATCACGCCCTTCTACTGGCTCCTGGCCCCCCTGTTTCGCAGGTTTCAGCGAACAACCACTGGAGAGGTCTACGAAGACCGCTACGGCTCTTGGATGGGCGCGGTGTACACGATCTTCGCGCTGTCGTATTTCGTTTTCAACATGGGCGCCATGTTGAAGGGCGCGGGGAAGTTGGTGGCCGTGGCGGCGGGCGGAGGAATCACGCCGAACACGGTCGTGCTGGCGATGACCGTCACGTTCCTGGTCTACTCGTTCGCGGGCGGGCTGATGTCGGCCGCCTACACGGACTTCGTCCAAAGCTTCTTCATCATCGCTCTCTCGTTTCTCCTGATCCCCTTGGGCCTGCAGCGCGTCGGCGGATTCACCGGCATTCGGGAGTCGCTATCGCCCGAGATGCTGTCTATGGTGACGCCAGGAGATGTCGGCGTTTTCACGATCTTCATGCTTACGATTAACGGTTTGATCGGGATCGTGGCGCAGCCGCATATTCTGGCCAGCGTGGGCACGGGGCGCGATGAATATTCGTGCCGCATGGGCATGGCGGCGGGGAACTTCGTGAAGCGCTTCTGCACGATCGGCTGGGCGCTGACGGGCATGATCGTCGCCGCGATGTTGATGCAGAGCGGCGGAACGCTGGCCGACCCAGAGGATGCCTTCGGCTACGCCACGAGGGAACTCTTGTTCCCTGGCTCGGTCGGTCTGATGATTGCCAGCGTCCTGGCCGCCAATATGTCCACCGGATCGGCATTCACCGTGGACGGCGGCGCCTTATTTACGCAGAATTTTTATCGCCGATACATCGCCGGCGACAAGAGCGACCGGCATTACCTCTACGTCGGCCGGTTCGCCGGCGTAACGATGACGACCTTGGGCGTCGTCTTCGGCTTGTATGTCGACAGTGTGCTGCAAGCGTTTCTGTTCACCGAGACGATTGCTGCCTTCATGGGCATTAGCCTGTTCGGCGCCATCAGTTGGAAACGAGCGAATCGCTGGGGGGCGCTGGCGAGCCTGCTGGTTTCGACCTCAATCTTTTTCTGGCTGACTTGGAGCGACTTCGGCGTTTTGCTTCAATGGGAAGCGCTGAATTTCGGCGTCGCGCTGGCTGCGGGATTCGCCGCGTTAGTCGCCGTTAGTTGGGCCACGCCCCGTGAGCCGGCTACGCGAACCGAACCATTCTACGCGCGCCTGAATCGGCGGACGCGCTTTGACGAAAACAGCGGCAAAGAGCAGCCTGTCGAGGAAGAGGGTCACGACCTGCTCTTCGTTCACCTCTTCGACTTGCGCCTGGGCGAGGGACTGACCGCGTTTTACCGGCGGTTCCGCGTCGACATCAACGGCCTGCTGCTGTCCTTCGTCGTTGTCGCCGCGCTGATCGCGCTGGCCAAGGGCCTGCTCTACTTGCCCTAGTGGCTGCCGCCCGCGGTCAGACCGGACTCCGGCAAGGGAGTTTGCTCCGTGTGCGGCGGCAGGATGGGGTACTCGACCTTCGGTTGGGTACCTGTCAGCGTTCGCAAGAATGAAGTGATCGCATCGACTTCGCCTTCATTCAGTTCCGAGCCCAGTTGCGACACGCCCATGATGGCCACCGCCTGCTTGAGGTCCCACACCTTCCCGGAGTGGAAGTAGGGCGGCGTCAGCTCGATGTTGCGCAACGACGGAGACTTGAACTTGTACTCGTCCGAAGCTGTCTTGGTGACTTCGAAGCGGCCCTTGTCGTTGGCCGGCAAGATCTCGGCGCCCGGCCGCTCGACGACCCCGAAGGAGAAGTAACCCGTACCCCCGACGTTCACTCCGTTGTGGCAGTTGACGCACCCCTTGTTTAAAAACAGTTCAAGGCCGCGCAGTTCTTCATCGTCCAATGCACTCTGTTGGCCGCTCAGGTAGCGGTCAAAGTCGGACCATGGAGTCAGCAGCGTGCTTTCGAAGGCTTCGATCGCCAGCGCCATGTTGTCGAAGGTCACCGGATTCGGCTGGCTGGGAAACGCTCTCTCGAAGGCCTCGACGTAGCCCGGCATGGTGGTCAGCGTCGCGATCGCTCGGTCGGGCGTTGAGTTCATCTCGACCGCGGCCTGCACGGGGCCTTTGGCCTGTTCTTGTAGGTCTTTAGCGCGACCGTCCCAAAATTGCGCCAGGTTAAAAACGGCATTCAAGACGGTCGGACTGTTTCGTGGCCCCTTGGCCCAGCCGTGGCCGATCGATGTTTCAAGCAGATCCACGCCTCCGGTGGCGACGTTATGACAGGTGTTGCAGCTGATCAGCCAACTCCGCGACAGTCGCGGATCGAAGAAAAGCATCTTGCCTAGTTCGACTTTTTCGGGCGTCAGAGCATTGCCGGGAATCGCCGGGGGGCTGGTGGGGACGACTTCAAACCGGGAACGAGCCTGTTCCAGCAGGGAATCTTGTGTCCAAGCCGGAACGCTGAACGTAGAAACGAGAATGGCAAATACGAGAAACCGCTTCATGGATCTTCAGTGAGGGCCGCCTTGCAACAGGAGTGCTGGGGGCAACCAGCTATTAGATTAGCGGGCCGGGGGGCTAGTCGCCAGATTTCAGCGCAGGATGTTGAGCCGTCCGCTCCGGGCTGCGCAGCCGCTCGAGAACGCTGCCGGCTACTTCGGAAGCAAGCGATCCCGAGATGGATGCGCCGCCTCGCAGCATGACGACAATCGTCAGCGTCCGATCACCATCCCGCGCGAAGGAAGCAAACCAACCAAGGCGCGTACGCGATCCCTGCGAATTCAAGCTGCAGGTGCCGGTTTTACCCCAGACAGGCGTTCCCGAAGTTCGGGCCCGCCTTGCGGTACCCGTCTTTACGGCCTCGGCCATTCCCTGCTCGATCTCAGGGAGCCAGTCGCCGATGGCCAGGCGCCTCTTCAAGCGCGGCACCAGGGCGATCGCTTCCAACGGTTCTTGCGGGTGCTGCAGGTAGTACAGCGAGCCGCCGTTGGCGATCGCGGAAACGAACGCGGCCAACTGCAAGGGCGTAACGAAAATTCCGTCGCCGAAGGACGTCATGCGCCCTACGCCGTAGTCGTGCTCGTCGGCCGGGAAGCTGCCGACCTGCTCACCGGGGATGTTCCAACCCGCTTTCTCGCCAAATCCGAACCAGCGCGCGTACCGGCGAAACCGCTCGAATCCCAGCCGCTCTCCCAACTTGTCGAAGAGCACATTGTTCGATATCGCCAGTCCGTGGACCATGGTCATGAACCAGCCGCCGGGGAAGTACACCTTCTCGGCCGGCTCGATAAGACCTTCGCTGAGCGCGGCCAAGCCCGCGACCAACTTGATCGTCGAGCAGGGGATGTAGCCGTCCGAGAGAGCCAGCTTCTGGTTGACCATCGAGAGGATCTGACCGGTCTCGGCATCGGCGACCACGATCGCGCCATTCAGGCGTCCCAGGGCGTCGACGGCGGCTCGCCTGATTACGGGATCTTCACCGTCGGCCCAATCGCCCGCCGGCGAGTCCGCATAAGGCCCCATGGTGTACCCGCGGCGCGCCGGTTCGGCTTGAACGGCGGCGACTGCCAGCAAAGCTAAGACGACCACGAAAAGGGGGCGTGCCATGAACGCACCCATTCTAGTCAGAGCCGTCCGCCAAAGTGAATAGGTAAGGACGCTTAATTTAGATTTAAGCACTTGGTCTGCACGCGATTCCGGGGAACTTTCGCCCCGTCGCCGGTGTCTATCCTGACGATGAAACTCTTGGCTGCTATTTGCCGGGGAACGAGGCGGCTGATAGGCTATAGGCAGTTCGGTAAGAGCTGATGCACATCCTCGACTCGCTATTGGGCCAACAAGCCGTCGACGACCCGGAAGCGGGTCTCACGAGACGCTTGAAGTGTAGGGAGTCGGAAGCCTACGCCGAACTCATCGAGAAGTACGAAAAGCCCGTATTCGGCTTTGTCTACAGGCTGCTCGACTGCCCGGACGATGCTCCTGACGTTACTCAGGAAGTGTTCGTCAAGATATTCCGCAACATCGACGACTTCCGGGGCGACAGCACGCTCAAGACCTGGATTTATCGCATCGCCGTCCACGAGGCTTCCAATCGCCGCCGCTGGTTCAACCGTCATCGCCGGTCTGAGGTCTCCATCGAGGCCAAGAACGACGAATGGGGTTCGGCCTGGAACTGGCTCCGCGACGGGCGGGAAGGCCCGTTTGAGCAGTTGCAGCATGTCGAGCGGCTGGATCTAGTCGAAGAAGCGTTGCGAGACATCGATGATCGGCTGCGAGCCGCCGTCGTCATGAGGGACCTTGAGGGTTTGAGTTATAGCGAAATCGCCGCGTCCTTGGAAATCTCGCTGGGAACTGTGAAGTCAAGGATTCTACGTGGTAGAGAAGCGTTAAGAACCGCGCTGCAGCGGCGCCTATCCGGGGCCTTGAGCGGCGTCCGGTTGCAGACGACGACGGAGTAAAGGTCATGCACTGCTCCTGGATACAGCAACGATTGTCCGCATATTCAGATGGGGAGCTGACAGGTATCGCGCGTTTGGTAACGCGGCTGCACCTGCAGGTTTGTCCTTCGTGCTTGCGTGATGCGGAATCGATGGAAGCGGCATGGTCGCCGCTGAGACTTTTGGCTAAGCCCGAGCCCCCTTCGACATTGGCCACGCAGCTGCGGGCGGCGATCTCGATCGAGCTCGCTCGAGGCAACCCGTGGCAATGGAGAATGGGGCGATTGAGATCGGCCCTGCGAGAAGGTCTGCGCCCCATGGCGATTCGCACCGTTGGCGGGTCCCTGGCCGCTGTCCTTTTGTTCGGCATGGTCATGCCCGCCTTGTGGACGTTGCCGGTCGAGGCCAACGACGATATTCCGGTCACTTACTTGACGAAGGGTCTGGTTAGCAGCCCAACGCTGGAGGCCAAGGAGCTATTCCCCTTTAGCGAAGACACGGATGTCTTGGTCTATATCGACACCCGCGGCAAGATGTACGACTTCCAGCTGCCCGAAGACCAACGCGATAACGTGGAGTTGAGAGTAGAGATCGCCCAATCCCTTTTGTTGGCGGAGTTTGAGCCGGCGACATTTTTCGGTCAACCCGTGCTGGGCCGCGTAGTCATCACATTCAGGACCGTGAAGGGTTGAGTGCCTTCCGGCAGGAAGTTCACCGCCACGCGCGGACCGCGCCCTCGGCTAGGCCAGCACTTTCTCCACGATCAGCAAGTTCTCGATCGTATCGTCGCCGCGCTCGCGTTTGATAAGAATCAACTTGTCGTCGAAATAGGCCCCGGCCAAGGCGCGCTGACGAGGCGGCTGCTGGCGGCGGGCGCACGGGTGCGGGCCGTGGAATTGGACGCCTATTTGGCAGGCCGGCTCCGCGAGGAGTTTGCCGCGGAACCCCGCTTTCAATTGATCGAGGACGACATTCTCAACGTGGATCTTGGGGCCTTGGCCCAGGGAGAGGCGGCGGTGCTGGCGGGCAATCTGCCCTACTACATCACGTCTCCCATCATCCGGCGAGTCCTGGCTGCGGGCCGCAGCTTCGAGCGGGCGGTATTCCTCGTTCAGTTGGAGACGGCCCAAAGGATCGCGGCCCGCAAGGGCTCGCGCGACTACGCCTACTTGAGCGCGCTGACGCGTATGCAGTCCGATCCCGAAATTCTCTTCCAAGTCCCGCCGGGCGCCTTTAGCCCGCCGCCTCGCGTTCAGTCGGCGGTGATTCGTCTCACCACTCGGGCTCACGGCACGCCGGACCCGGCGTTCGTGAAGTTCTTGGAGGCGGCATTTCGGCATCCGCGCAAGACGCTGCTCAATAACTTAGGAGTCCTCTACGAGAAGGCGGCCGTCGGCGCCGAACCCGAGGCGGGACTGCGCGCCCAGCAATTGGATGTGGAAGAGTTGCGCGGCCTGTGGGAGCGTCTAGAGCAGCGAATCCCATCCAGCTAATTCGAGGGCTTTGACGAGCGCGGAAACCTTCTGGGCCTCGGAACGCGGACAGATGAGCAGCGCGTCGGGCGTGTCGACCACAACCAGATCATGAACCCCGACCAGGGCCACGAACTTGCCCGCTGCATCGACATAATTGCCGGTTGCGTCGAGAGCTTCGATAGGAGAACGCACCACGTTGCCGGCGAGATTTTTGGTTCCCAGCTCGTAGGCCGCTTGCCAGCTGCCGATGTCGTTCCAACCGAAGTCCTTGCAGGCGAATCCGACGATGTTGCCGGCGTGCTCCAGGACCCCATAGTCGATCGAAATATCGTCGCACTGGGGGTAGGCGCAGCGTAGTCTCGCCCGGAAAGAGCGGGAGCTGTAGTTGGGCAGCGTCGACAACGCCGCGGCGGTTTTGGGCAATAGCCTTTGGATCGCCGCCTCGATGACCCGCGCCTTCCAGACGAACATCCCGCTGTTCCAAAAGAAATGGCCGGCCTTGACGAAGCGTATAGCGGCCGTCTTGTCGGGCTTTTCGCGAAACCGTTTGACGGGAATCGCTGCGGCGCTGCCCGGTTTCGTCCCCTTGGGGAACTCGATATAGCCATAGCCCGTTTCGGGCCAGCGCGGTTCGAGCCCCAACACGACCAGTGCATCGTTCTGCGCGGCGCGGACGGCTCGCGATAAGACCTGCAGGAAAGGCTTCGGCTGGGCGATCAAGTGATCCGAAGGGAACACGCCCATGACCGCGGAGGGATCTTGCTGAAGGATCAAACGCGCGGCGAGAGCGATGGCCGGCGCGGTGTTGCGTTGCACCGGCTCGGCAATCACTTGATGGCGCGGCACATTCGGCAACTGGCGGCGGATCGCTGGGGCCAAGATGTCGTTGGTCAGAATCCAGATACGTTCCGGAGGAATCAGCGGAGCCAGCCGGACAACGGTTTCTTGCAGCAAAGACGCACTGCCGTGGAAAGGCAACAGCTGCTTCGGCGTCTTCTTGCGGCTGCGAGGCCAGAATCGGGTGCCCCGGCCCCCCGCCAATATCACGGCATGAAAGGGCGATTCGCTCATCGCTCCAGTTCGTACGGGTGAATCAGGTGGAACGTGCGCGCCCAACGAGTTTTGGAGAAGAAGTTGAACATCAGGTCACGCAAGTGAGCCGGAGAAATCCCCGAAAATTGCTCCGTTGGTGCGTCGTAAGACCAATAGATGATCAGCGGCTTGCCGATGATGTTCTCACGCGGTACGAAACCCCAGTAGCGGCTATCGAGAGAATGATCGCGATTGTCGCCCATGGCGAAGTAGGCGCCATCGGGCACGACGACATCTCCGCCTGAGACGTTGCGCTCCAGCATCTCGATCGCCTGCGGATAGACCTGACCGTTCGGCGGAGATGGGAAGTTATCCCGGTAGTACTCGATGTAGTCCGATTTATGGATCACGTAGGGCTCTTCGATTTCCTTGCCGTTGACCCAAACCTGTTTGTTGACGATATGGATTCGATCGCCTGGTACCCCGATCACGCGTTTCACGAAAGTCTGGGACAGATCGACCGGGTAACGAAAGACGATGATGTCGCCGCGTTGTACGTCCAAATAGGGCAGCAACCGCTCGGCCACCGGATCGGAGGGCGCGTAGGCTAACTTATCGACCAGCAAGTGATCGCCGATGAGCAGCGAGTCTTCCATCGAACCGGTCGGGATGACGAATGCCTGGACAAGCGTGGTGGTGCCGAAAAGCAGCAGCAGAATCGTCACGGTCCATTCGGCGATGATGCCGCGGGCCGCCGACTCTTCCTTCTTCGGGGCCGGTTCCGCCGGCTTGGTGTCGGGCGTCTGCTCTTCTACTGGCACCTTTGTAGTTTAGCTCTTCACGGGTCAGCCCAACCGCTCACCGCTGGGTCACTTCCGAATAGATCTCCAGCACTCGTTTTGCCGATTTATCCCAACTGAACGCCTTCACCCGCTGCGTGCCGCGCTCGCGCAGCAGCGCGCGATGATCGTCATCGACCAGAACCCGCCGCAGGCCCTTGGCTATATCGAACACGTTTTCCGGGTTCACCAGTTCCGCGGCCCCGCCGGCGGCCTCGGGCAACGAGGACACGTTGGAGGTGACGACCGGAGTCCCATGCGCCATAGCCTCCAAAGGCGCCATGCCGAACCCTTCGTAAAGCGACGGGAAAACGAAAGCCTCGGCCGATGCGTAGAAGACTCGAAGCGTCTCAATCGGGACGAAGCCAAGAAAGCGAACGCAATCCTGGACGCGCGTGCGCAACACGGCGTGCCGAACCTCAGGAAGGGCGCCGATATCGTCGCCGATGATGATTAATTTGACGCTGTGGAGCTTCCAATGATTCTCCAACTGGGCCTTCACGACGGCGAATGCGTCGATCAAACGGGGCAGGTTCTTGTGAACCTGAATGCGGCCCGCGTAAAGTACAAACGGGTCGGCGATCGAGTAACGTTCCAACGTGCGCTGCCGTTCGCCGTCGGTCACCGGTTGGGCGACTTGATCGTCGACGGCATCATAAACGACCTCCAAATTACTCTCCCGCAGCCTTAGCCGCTTCACCGCATCCTGTCTGGTCGCGTTCGATACGGTGATGACCTTCGCTGCCCGATCAAGGCCCCTGCGCAAGGCGGAGATGGTTAGATTCTCCTTGAACTTGGATCCTCCCGCTGTGGGGAACAGAATGTTATTGAGATCGTGCAACGTGGCTACGTACGGTCGCGGAGCGGACAAGGGAACCCAGCGGTGCGGGACGTGCAGCGTGTCGAGGCCGAGCCGGCGGAGCGCGAAACCGTAGGTCAGGTGACTTCTCGGCGCGTCGTAGCGGCGCTCATACGGTTCGAAAGAAAAGTTCGCGGGGAGCTCGCCTAAGTGCTGCAGGTGCTCGCGGCGCCCAAGCAGCACGAATTCATGGCCGGCGCCGACGCGCCCCAGCGAGCGCACCAAGTTCTTGGTATAGGTGCCAACGCCGAATCCGCCGGCGCGGCGGATATCGATTCCGATTCTCATTGTCGAAAACTTCGCCGTTCATGACCAAGGCGACCTTCGATTCGTGGTTCTACGAACCGGCCAACCGTAGCGTCTGGGCCAATCTTACCATGCTAGAATCAACAGTTTACGGTCACTTGACCGCACCTCAGGACAGTTACTTTCACCCCTTATGCGTTGGAGCCGTCTGTTTATCCCGACTCTCCGCGACGCACCGGCCGAAGCTGAAGTCATCAGCCATAAGCTGTTGCTGCGCGCCGGTTATGTTCGCCAGTTGTCTGCCGGTTTTTACTGTTATCTCTATCTGGCGAAGAGGTCTCTGAACAAGATCGAACGGATCATCCGCGAAGAGATGGACGGCATCGGAGCGCAGGAAGTTTATACGCCCGAGGTCCATCCGGCCGAGTTGTGGCAGGAGAGCGGTCGATGGGACTCGATCGGCCACGACATGTTCCGCTTGCAGGATCGCTGGGGCCGCGATCTGTGCCTGGGGATGACCGAAGAAGAGGTCATGACTTGGCTGGCCAAAGGCGAGTTGCGTTCCTACAAGCAATTGCCTCAGATCTGGTACCAAATCCAGGCGAAGTTCCGGGACGAGCCGCGCCCTAAGGGCGGCCTGATGCGCGTACGGCGCTTCACGATGAAGGATTCCTATTCCTTTGACCTGGACGCAGCCGGACTCGACGAGAGTTACCAGAAGCACTACGGCGCCTATTGCCGGATCTTCACTCGTTGCGGCCTCGACTACTTGCCCGTGGAAGCGCATTCGGGCGCCATGGGCGGCAGCGAATCGCACGAGTTCGTGGCGCCTTCGGACGCGGGCGAGGACTGGGTGGTGGAATGCGCCGCTTCTGGCTACGCCGCCAATATCGAGAAGGCCGTGGCGCGGCCCAAGCCGGCGCCCGAAGACGAGCCGGGCGAGAACCCTCCCGAGGAATTCGACACCCCCGGCAAGAAAACGATTCAAGAAGTCGCCGGCTTCGATGGCCTCCCGACGACTTCGCACATCAAGACGCTCGTGATGGTTGCCGACGGCACGCCGGTGCTTGTGT
>CAMPKL010000018.1 GCA_946887065.1 uncultured Bryobacterales bacterium | reverse complement strand
CGTTCTCTCCGCTAGCTGCTGGATGAACGCCTGCGCGCGCGATCCACTCTTCGCCATGCGATCTTCTAAAACGAGATCCGCAAAATTCTGACGACCCAGCAGCGCGGCCTTCTCCGCCCGGAGCTTTAAGATCGTCGCTAGCAGGACGGTATTGTCGAGCTCGCCGGCCGACGCTCGGGTGTTGTAGGCGCGCCAGACTTTTTCCCGAATTCCGGAATCGTCGAGATAGGTCATGACCGCGAGGTAGCTGGGCCCTTGGAGGGTGAACCGCCAACCTTCCTTGTCCTTCTTCAGAGCTCGTTCACGAGCGGCGTCTTTGGCGCTTTCGGGCAAGCCGGCCAACTTCGACTCGTCGTCGATCAGTAACTCGAAGGCGTTGGTTGCATCGAGCACGTGCTCGGAAAACTTCTGGGTCGCCACGGCCAGTTCCACATCCAAATCAGCCAGGCGCTTTTTCCCGTCCGCCGGCAAGTCCGCCCCGGACCGCCGAAAAGCGTCCAAAGTCTTTTGTAGAAACCGGGCCCGCAAACCATTCAGCGCTTTTGCCTCGTCGGTTTCGGCGTAGCGCTTAATTTGCCGCCACAATTTGTCGTTCAGCGATATGGCCGAATAAAACGAGCTCAACTCGGGGCGAACCGCGTTATATGCCGCCCGCAATTCAGGCGTGGTCTTGACCCCCTCCAGATGACTGACGACGCCCATGGCGAAGTCCAACTTCTCCGTCGACGACTCGAGAGCAAGCAGCGTATTCTCGAACGTTCTCGGTCCGGCATCCTCCGCAATGGCGTCAATCAGCTTCTGAGCCTCGGCGATTAGTTGGCGTATCGCCGGCTCGACATGCGTCGCATCAATTTGATCGAAAGGAATCTCAAAGCGAACTTCGAGTAGAGGATTGGTGGCTGAGTTGCTCATTCGGAAAAAAGAAGCTGACAAAATTCGAGTCTATCAAGCCCGCTCCAGGAGCTTGCACCGTTCCAACCAGACTCGCTTGCCTCGAAACGGCACGCCCTCCTGCTCCAACCGTAGCCGTTGCTCCATTCCGCCGGAGCCTGGCAAAGCAATCCGCCCGCCGGAGGCCACGACTCGGTGCCAAGGCAGCCGGCGCTCCGAACCGCCGCGCCTCAATGCCGATCCGACTTGACGCGCCGTACATCCCACCGCTGCTCCGACCTCCCCGTAGGTCGCCACCCGACCGGGAGGGATTCGGCGCACCGCCGCCCAAATGCGCTCGTCAGCCAAGCTCCCCCGAGCCACCTTGCAGTACCGCGCCGCCCTGCAACTCGTCGATCAGCGCTTCGATGGCTTCTTCTTGAACCGGCTTCCGCAGCACCGCCTTGTCGGCGGCTTGGAATGCCTCTGAGTTGGCAGCGCAAGCGGCGTCGTCCGCAATAAAGACGAAGCGCTCGATTCCATGACGGACAGCCTCGTAGAGCTCGATGCCGCTGCCTTTCGGGAGGCTGAGTTCACAGAAGACCCAGTCAAACTGGATGCGACGGCAAATCGATTTGGCCTCTTCCGCGCTGGTTACCGGTATGGCGCGGACGCTCTGTTCAGCCAGTTGCTGAACGATGAGCTTGCGGATGCTTTCGTTAGGCTCGACAACCAGCGCCGTCACCGGTCCGGAGCGGATGCCGCCAGGCGTCCTGTGCAAGGCGCCCCCTTCCTCAGCGGTCTCCGAGGTCGCTGTCCGAGCTAACGGGTACTCCAAGTCAATGCGGAAACCGAGACTTGACGCCGGGTCCATTTGGAGCGAGCCGCCCGCTCTCTCCACCAGAGCCTGGCAAATCGTAAATCCCAACGTGGCGCTCACGTCGGTGTCCGGTATTTGGGCAAGGCTCTTGCGCATTGGATGCTCCGCCGAGGCGAGAGGGGCGATCGACACAACGACCATCGTTTCCCGCATGGCGGTGTGGACCTGAAGAGAGTGACCCTCGAGGCGTTTCACGAAGTGCCGGGCGTGCCGCAACAGGATCTGAAAAACTTGCTCCAGATGCGCGGGGTCCGCGATTACCTGCGGCGTTCGCTCATTGAGACTCAGTTTGACGGCGCCCCCTCCGTCGTCGGCCTTCCTATATTCGCTCGCGACCTTTCTGACCAGAGCGTTAAGATCGATGGTGGTGACCTCAGCGGAATTCGGGTTCGCGAAACGGACCAGGCGCTGTAACGCTTCTTCGGCTCGACTCACCTGCTCCGTCGCCTCGCGCACCCCTAAAGTGTTTCCCAACGAAAGCAGCCGTTGAGCTTCCGCAAAAGGCTCCCTCAGTTCAGCCGCCATGGCATTCGCCAATTCGCTGACCGAAGCAAGCTTTTCGCTGCGGTGAAGTTGGTCCGTCATGCTGCGCTGGTCGCACAGCCGTAGGCTTAACTCGGCAATCCTAGCCAGGTGCTCAGCCACGGCAAGTTGCTCCTCGTCGAAGCCGCGCTTACGAGCCCTGTCCTCAATTTCGATTACGCCGATGCATGCGCCGCGGGAGAGGATCGGCACATACAGCGCGGATTTCAGCCGTCGCTTAGCGACCCATTCTTTGGAGATAAAAGGGCAGTTTTCGGCATCGGACACCTCGGTCGTCTCCTTCGCTCGAAAACAAGTGACCGGCCCCGAAATCGTACTCATCGAAACCGCGCCGCGAGGACGCCCTTTGGCGCCAGCCACATATGCCATCTGCTGTTCGCCCGAATCGACCAATAGAATCTGCGCGTTGGTCGCTTCCAGGAGGTTGGGCAAGGCCGCGGCTATCGGTTGCAAGGCGGACTCGCGGTCCCCCGCGCCCAGCGATTGGGCCGCGGCGGCATGCGCCGTCACCAGTTGTCTGCGCTGCCTTTCGCGGCGGTTTGCAAAGTGCTGGCGCATGACAGCCGCCGCTGCGGCGACGACGGTCAACGCGAGCCAAACTTGCCAAGATGCGCGCATGGAACTCAGCAGGTCAACGGCCAAAGTCGGCCCCACCAGCATCCTGCTCAGCGCTGCGCTCGGCCCCTGAATTAATTCACCCGCCAGGGTTCGTCGCAACTCAGTTCTCCAAACGAATGAACCAACGCACTCCGCCCGTCTAATAGCTTCCCTCGGAATCATCTTCCCGTGCATAAGAAACACAAGTCTCTCCCGCCGGAGTTATTACTTAGGTGCGGCCCCCAGCCGTCTCTCGATGCGCGCTCCCCACAAAGGCCGCATGGGAGTGAAGTATACTGGAATCAACGCTTTGGGAGGCGGCTCCTGGTTCAATTCGCCGCCGAATTCTACTCAGCGCAAGGAAGGTTTGAGAGGAATGGGTGATTCCCTGCTCGTAATGAAGTTTGGCGGGACGAGCGTCGGCTCGTCTGAAAGAATACGCGGTGTCGCCGATCTCGCGGCGCAGACGGCTGCATCGCGGCCGACCGTCGTTGTCGTTTCGGCGATGTCCAAAGTCACCGATCTTCTGCTCGATACGCTCCGGCTGGGCGAAGCAGGCGATGAGCAGGCCGTCGAAACAGGCATTCAGACCTTAAGCGATAAGCATGTCGCTGCCGCGCGGGAGCTACTCCCCGCAGATCGCCAAAAACCGGTCATCGATCAGATCAAAGCCATTGTCGACGGCTATTCCCGCATCGCCCGCGGGATGCTGCTATTGCGCGAACGTCCGGTTCGGGCTGTCGACGAAGCGGTCACGGTCGGCGAGCAGCTATCCGCGTTGTTGATCGCTGAGCTTCTGCAATCCCGCGGAGTTGCAGCCGTCCGTGTAGACGCCGCCGGAGTGATCGCGACAGACAATGAATTCGGCGCCGCGTCGCCATTGATGGCTGAGACCGCGGATCGCGCGCGGGCGACCCTGGGACCCCTGCTCGACTCCCACATCATTCCGATCGTTACCGGCTTTAACGGCTCGACCTTGTCGGGCGAGAGAACTACGTTAGGTCGAGGCGGTTCCGATTTCTCGGCCGCAATCGTCGCCGCCGCGCTAGAAGCCTCCGAGCTTTGGATCTGGACGGATGTCGACGGAATTCTCACCGGCGACCCGCGGGTCGTCCCCGACGCGCGAGTCCTCGAGTCGGTCACCTACAACGAAGCCGCCGAGCTCGCTTACAACGGGGCCAAAGTTCTCCATGGCCGTACTTTGCAGCCGCTCGTTGACCACCGCATTCCGGTCCGAATCAAGAACAGCTTCAACCCACAGGCGCCGGGAACGCTAATCAGCGACCGCAAGAGCGAAGGACACAATGTCGGCGCCATCACTTCCTTCGAGCACGTCACGATGATCTCCATCGAGGCCGTAAGCCTAACGCAATCCGGCGCCCAGCTCATGGCTCGCGCGCTCGCCGCCACGGCTAGGGCGCGCGCCGAAGTGCTGTTGCTCACTCGCTCGAGCTTTCGGCAAAACTTCTGCATGCTGGTGCGCACCGAAGATGTCGAAGACGTCGTGGAAGGCTTGCGCGAGGAGCTCGCTTTGGAGCTGGCTCACGGCTATGTTCATCCTTTTGAAATCGACCACAGTGTGGGCCTGCTAGCGAGCGTAGGTGAGGGCATGAAGGGTACTGCCGGCCTAGCCGGGCGGCTGTTTACCGCTATTTCGGCTCGGCAGATCAACATCATAGCGATCGCTCAAGGGTCAAGCGAGATCACCATTGCGATTGTCGTCAAAGCCGACCGCCTGCAGGATGCCGTGCGCGCCGTCCACGAGGAATGCAACCTGGGGAGTACGGGTTACCGGCCGCTTGAGGCGACTTGGGAACAGGTCGGCTAACGACGCGGTGGGAGTACCCCGCGGCGGCCCAACTCATCGATGACGCTGGCCCGGTGTTTCTTTTTTTCTTCCGGAGTCGCACGATCCCAGCTAAAGCCGTCCTCGCGCGCGACTAACGTGCTAACCCAGGCGCGGGCAAACTCATAGGCGCCTGGCTCATCCCACCCGTTGGCGACCTCGGCAAAGATCTTGACGATAGGCGGCTCGTGGACCTGTACGCGCTCTAGATAACCGTCGCGTTCGAATTCCTCAAGAAGTCCGAAGAGGAGGATCGCTTGATCAAGCGACATCCGCCGGACCAATCCAGCGAAAGCCCGAATCAGGCGAGCCTTGGCGGGGTGCAGGGATTCGGCTCCTCCCGAGACAATTTGCAGTCCTACCATAGGCGCCGACACTAAGTCCCCATATCGGTCCGCCGACGGATTTTTAGAGTCCGGCAAGGGTTAGCAAGGGCTAGAATCAAGTCATGCCGATCTTCGAATACAAGTGCCAAGACTGCTCTCAGCGCTTCGAAGAGCTAGTCCTCAACAGTAGACAATCCGAACCGGAGTGCCCCGAGTGCGGCGGCGAAGTGGAGCGGCTCATCTCAACTTTTCCCGCGAAGTTGAGCGGCGAAGGCGCCTCCAATAACGGATTCAGCGAGTCCTCCGCGCCGCTCTGCGGCACTTGCGGCGTACCCGGCCCGTGCGCTATGAACTGAGTACTGGTTAGGAACACAGGTCTTCCCAGTCGATGAGTTAGGTAGAGTGACCTCTTGCTGGGGCCTGGAAGACGTTACAAGATCGCACCACGGAGACGAAACGCGGGCCACGCCCGTTGGCGTCTAACTTGATGCCCGCCGCAACGCGGGTAAGGAGGACGGCATGCAGACCTTGGGTAATCGAGATTACGTCGATATTCCCGGCGGGCAAGTCCACGATTTGCCGCCCTTGCTTCTCAGGGACCACCGTCCGTCGAAGTCGCTCCACGACGTAATCGCCGTCGCGCAACAGATCATCGATCGCGACGCGATTATCGACGATCAACATTCAGATTCGCTCGATCGACGGGTTGGGCTAGCCATCAACCTAGCCGAACACTATTCCGCCTTCCTTGAACACTGGTACTGGGGCGAGTCCATCTCTGAGTGGATCCGCCAATGTGAGACCACTTTCCAGGCGAGGCCGAACTTGCGGCCGCTGCTGTCTCCCGATATCTGGCCGCACGCCAGCCGTGCCAGCTTTGTGCGACTGCTCGAAGACAAGCGCGTCCCACACGGCAACATAGACCTGGAGAACGCGATGGGGTACCGGCTCACTTTTCGCCAACCTCCGCCTATCCAGTTCTTCTCCGAGAAGTATCTGTTCTTCCTCAATACGTCACTCGCCGCCAGCGCCTTCGACGCTTGGGCGCGCACCTCGGGAGACAAGACTGCGTGTTTGCCGCCTGAGCGGTTCCGGTTTTTTGTAACGGGAACCGAGATTCGCGAAGTTTGAGTGCCCTCCAAGTCCAAGTGCGGTCTTGCTAGCCTTGGTTGATGGGCTTGGAGTATGCGCTCATCGACGCGTTCACAGAGACGCCTTTCCGAGGAAATCCCGCGGTCGTTGTTCTTCTGCCCAAAGCTCGCCCGGCGGAGTGGATGCAAGCGGTCGCCTCGGAGATGAATCAGCCGGAGACCGCGTTCCTCGTCCGCTCAGAGGACGGCTACCACCTTCGTTGGTTTACTCCTGCAATCGAGGTGGACCTCGCCGGGCACCCAACCCTGGCCTGCGCACATTGGCTCTGGACGAGCGGGCAGTTGGACCCGCTGGAAACCGTGCGCTTTCACACTCGCAGCGGCTTGTTGATTGCCGAAAGACACGACGGCTGGATTCGTCTCGACTTTCCGGCAACTCCCGCCACCGAACAGAAGTCACCCGATGGACTCGCGCAGGCGCTCGGCGCCGCGGTCCTTTGGACGGGCAGGAGTTCTTTCGATCTGCTCGTCGAAGTCGCCTCCGAGGAAGCTCTACGGGCAATCGAACCCAACTTGCCGGCACTCGCCCAATACCCCGTTCGAGGAGTCATCGTGACTGCGAAAGCGGCAGCCCGGCCCTATGACTTCGTCTCGCGATTCTTCGCGCCGCAGTCAGGAATCAACGAAGATCCAGTGACCGGCTCCGCCCACTGCTGTTTGGGTCCCTACTGGTCTCGAAAACTCGGCAAGACCCGACTGCTCGCCTACCAGGCATCGGCGCGCGGCGGAGTGCTGCGCCTCATGGTCCAAGAAACTCGCGTCTGCTTGGAAGGGCAAGCCGTTACGGTTGCGACGGGACGTCTTCTAGACGCTTAGTTCTTGGGGCTGCTGCCGATACCGCCGTCAATGCCGCCAGCACCTGCGGATCGTGCATCAATTCAATCTGCTCGCCCCGGTCGACGCCTAAAGACAAAGTGACGATCTCCTGCTCCAAGCTGTAGCGGATGAACTCGACATTGGCAGTCCAGACGTCCAGAGCCGGGCGTCCGCCGCGCTCTGACAAGTACAACTGAAACTGGTCCAACACACTCGACGTGACCTTGAAATCGTCCGGGATCTTTTTCCCGCGGATGTACTCCTGGGCAAAATCAAGCAGCACGCCCGAGGATTTCAGCAAGCCTTGAAACGGCGGAAAGAGTTTGGGACCCACAACTTGATCGGGACGAATTCCTCCCCCGCCCGGGATTGGTTTGCCGGCATCGGTGGTATAAGTCCGAGCCTGTTCTTCGGAGTCTCCGCATTCGCTTAGTTCGTACGAACTGCAATCGGCAAAAGGTTTCTGGATAGGCCGGCCGCTCGGCGACAGATAATGCGCCGTCGTGAGGGCAAGTCCGGCTTTCTCCGACAGTTCGAATACGCTCTGCACCAGACCCTTGCCGAAACTGGGTTGCCCGACCACCACCGCGCGGTCGTGATCCTGCAGAGCCCCGGTGACCAGTTCCGCCGCGCTCGCTGTACGCTCATCGACCAGGATCGCCAGCGGGAAACGATAAGGCTGGTTGCCCTCCGGCACGCGCACCTCATCCTGGGGACCGTCTTTGCCCTGGATCCACAGTACCCGTTGATTCGGCTCCAGAAACATCGCCGCCAGGCGCACGGCCGACTCGACCGAGCCGCCCGGATTCTTGCGCATATCCAGCACGACGCCTTCAAGCGATTCGCCGCCGAGCCGATCGATCGCATCTCGCAACTCTTGGTCCGTCGAGTGTTCAAAACTGGCAATTTTGATATATGCGACCTTGTCCTTCATTAAAAACCGCAACGGTACGCTCGGGTCGGCCACCTCTTCGGGGGTTAGGACCACAGGAATCAACCGCGGAAAATTCGGCCGCTTAATCAGCAACTCCACCTTCTGTCGACGGGATTGCGACAGCAACGCGGCCAATTGATCCATGTTCAACTGAGCCAATGGGTAACCGTTCACCACCGCAAACTCATCCCCTGGAGTCAACCCTGAGCGAGCGGAAGGACTCCCTGCCAGTGTCTGCAATACGACGACGCGGCCCGGCGTGACCGACACGACGCTGCCGAAGCCCGTGTCGGTGGAGCGTTGCATTTGTTTGAGCGAGTCGAACTGCTGCGGGTCCAGAAACGCTGAGTGAGGGTCCAGCCTCCTGACCATCGCGGGCAAGGCGCCCTGATACAGCGCTTCCTCTGCGCTGAAGGGATCGGCGAGGTTTTCTTCCAGGGCGGCGAAAACTTCAGTCAGAGTGCGGACGGAGTTCTCTAACTCAGGCTCGGTCGCCGTCGCCGTAAACGGTAGCGCCAGCACCAATAAAGCGAGAATGAGCGGCATGGTCGTCAGGCGACAACCGAATTATAGCTACTGCAGCGCGACCAGCCCGGTTGCGACTGGGACCTCAAGTGCGTTGCTCAAGCTGCCCGCGACCAGCACTTCGATTCGAACCGCGCCGATCGACCCAAGCGCCGCCGGCAGAGTTACCGTCAGTTCCTGGATTCCAGGCGAAGGAGCGGTGATGGAAATCGGCTTCAGGCGAATTCCATTGACCAATACCACTGCGTCCTGTAAATTGCCCGGACTCACTCCAAAGCCCGTAGCGACAACCTTAAAACTTTCTCCGGCCTCTAACGGACTGCCCGCGCCAGCGATCAGCCCCTCTTCCGAAACGACGCGAAACAAACCCGGCGCAGAACGGCCAATTGAGACCAACATCAAGTCACTGTCGGCAGCGCCGTTGAATACTCGTAATTCCGCCAACCCCGGCCGCACAGCATTAGGAATCTGCAAATTGATCTGATTCTCTGAAATGGCGACCAGCGGAGCCTCCAAACCATTGAGCGTGACCCGAACGGACGACTCAGCTCCAGGGCTGGCTAATTGAAAGCCATAGAGCGAGGCCAAGGCGCCAGGGGCCAGCGCATGCGCATTCGTGGCAGCGTTGAGTAGTCCGTTGTACCGTAGCATCGGCCTTCCCTCCGTTCCGACATTGCCCCTAACCTCAAACGCGTCAGGTAACAAGATCGTTTCCAGGCCATTCGACACGCTCAGGTCATAGAGCCCCTGCTGCGCGCCGGAGCCCAAGCTCACGACCGCTCGAATGCGTTCATCGTCGAGCACCTGGACCTCGCGCGTCACGATATCGCTCGACCCCACTCCCACCACCGCATCGCCCGGTGCAAATTGCGTGAACAGTCCCGTTATTTCAATGACGTGATCCGTTCCTGGCGCCGCCACATTGTTGGACGCGCTTGCCGATGCTGTCGGTCCCTGGGGATAGGCGAACATGACGTTGCCGTCCGGCAAGGCAAACGCCGAACTTTGTCCGTCGGAGTTGTAAACAGTGACCACCGCCCGATGTCCAGCCGGGCCGGCCGGCGGCGCAGCCACCAACTCTCCCGTAATCGAGTCATAGGCCAAAACGCTGCCGGGCAACCCATCGAAATAAACCTGTGAGCCCGGTCCAAACTCTTGACCGGCGATCCGCCACGCCGGAACGTTCTGGCTGAAGTCCCGCGTGATCCAGTGGATGATCGGCGCGCCCTGATTTGTCAGGCGGGCCGCGCCGGGTAGGACGTAGATATCATCAGGCAGACGAAACAACAGGTGCATCGCGCCAATCCCCGCGAACGGAGCCGGATCCACATCAAAGCGAACGAAGCTGGGAGCTGGTTCGTAAAGAGTCGGCGGCCGAACGGTCAGATCCCTGAATAGAGCCGACAACTGAAACGCGCCAAATTTTCCCACCAGATCGGCGCCGGCAGCGACAAGTAGCCCGGGCCCTTCCGTCACGTTCAAGAAGGCTGGGTGCACGCCGTCGACCCCGTATCCGGGATAACTGTAGGTGGTCACCGGCAGCAGCGCGACATTCGCTCGGCGCTCCACACGGAAATCCGCCCCGCTGGTCGCCGCACCGGCGCCCACCACAACGAACCGCGCCGTCTCGACACGATCCGTGTCCCCCAAAAACTCCGTTCGAAAACTCCCGGACGCAGCGATCTCTTGTCCGTTTGCGTCCACCGGACGACGTATATTCCCTGGTCCCAAACCGGCCGTCGTTGCCGGCGGGAGAGGTTGGGCGTAAAGTGTGTAGTCACCGGGCAGAAGACCCTCGATCCGGTAATGGCCTTCGGGATCCGTTAGCGCCGTGACGATCTGGCCGCCCCGGTGGAGCGCCGCCACCGACGCCAGGGAAACCGGCGTTCCGTCGTCAAAACGAACGACTCCTTCGATCGCACCGGTCAATCCGCGGAATTCCTCAGTCGGATAAAGCGCGGATAGGCCAGCCACATCATCCAATTCCAAAGGCCGAGCGCGCGTCGTTGAGCGGGTAGGCTCCTGGCTCAACGCCGAGCCGGCCAGCGAATGTTGCAGGCCGAGGGCATGTCCAATCTCGTGGACTAGCGTGTTGTAAAACCGTTCGGAGAAACTGGGTCCGGGGCCCTCGCGATCGTCGGCGAGATTATCCGAAACCACCACCTGGGACCTCAGAATCGGGACGAAGTCCTCTCTCGCCTCGCCGCGCACCTTGGATCCGCCGAATCCCAATACGCCGGGGGGCAATTCTTCAAAGACGATCTCCCCCGCGGGAGTCGACCCTTCCAACGGACCGTCGAGCACGCCCCCAAATCCGACTCTCAGACTCGATGTGGGCACTGCGTCCCAGGTCGCCAGGGCCTGGCGCACCTGACTGACCAAGCCTTCGAAACTATCGTTCGCTTGAAGCCGAGGCCGCTGCTGGGCCGAAACATAGAAGTAGACCGTGCCGTCGACCAGAGCTTCGCGGTCAAATCGCTCGGGAATTCCGCGTAGTCCGCTCTCGGTCTGCCAAAAATGCAGGAAGTGGTAGTAGCCGCTCGCGGGAGTCGCAACACTCAAGAGCGCCGCGGCGGCGCAGCAGACGGCGGTCAAGCGTTTCACTTGGCGCTACTCTCCAACGCCGCGCGAACTCGCGCCCGAAGCTGATCCAAGGTGATCTGTAAGGCTTGGGAACTCTCGCTGGGGTCCTCTCCGGCGAATACCGAGTCCTCAGCCTCTTTTCGCATGACGCTTAGGCCGTCAGAAAGCCGCACCACCCGGAACACGCCCTGGCTCAGCCCCACGATCTGCGTCCGACCGCTGGGCCCGGTCCACAGAAAGAGTACGTGCTCCTCTCCCGTCTTGAGTTCCGGCGTCCCGCCAAAACTGTATGTCACGCCCTCGTGAGTCCCGCCGGGAACGGCAACTTCGATTTCGGCGATCGGGTCGCCCTTCCACTGCTCTTCGAGTTTGAACCGGTGCAGGGTATAAACCAGCGCTCCAAATCGCGACGTCCGGGTCCCGACTACCCGGCCGCGAACCACGGCGGTGGCCCGCTGAGCCATCTCATCGATGGTTAGCCTTTCGAGAGTTGCCCCGTTGAGCGCCGCTAGAGCGGACAACAGCAGGATGGAAGCTATAACACGCATCGCCTGGCAACTAGCAGCAAACTGGCTGCCAACCGCTAAGGTGATGCTAACACAGGTATTTAGCGCCACCAGTGTCCTCGACCGGTGCCGTCTGGACACGCTGCCGTCCCGATTCGTCACACCTTTGATTGCAAAACGCCGGGCGCCCCCGTGTATACTTGGGGCGCGCCGAGTGCGGGCGCGTAATACTATATGCCCTTCTGTAGCTCTTGTGGCGCGGATGTTGCCGGCGTCAAATTCTGTTCCAAGTGCGGTCAGCCCGTGGAAGGAGCTTCGACTACCGCCTCGGCATTCACGGGCGAGGCTGCTGCGCCGCCCCCGCCCTCAGCTCCAGCGGCCCCCATCGCCAACGACAATGTCTTGGGCGCGGTCGCCTACGTCACGATCATTCCGGCGATTATCTTCCTTCTGCTTGAGCCGTACAACAAGAACAAGTTCGTTCGATTTCACAGTTTGCAGTGCCTGCTGCTGGCAGCAGCGCTCATCGTGATTAACACGGCGAACATTATCCTCGGCTTGATTCTCGGTTCTGTGCCGTTCGTCGGGTGGTTCCTCAGTATCGTCCTCTACTTCGCCATCATGGTCGGCGGACTTGGCGCCTGGCTCATTGCGGTCATCAAGGCTTACAACGGCGAAGAATTTCGCTTGCCGGTCATTGGGAACATCGCCGCTCAACACGCTTAGTCCGCCGCCTGAGAGCGCGCTTCGTATAATCGAGGTTTGCTCGCTAGGCTGTCATGTCGGCCGATTCAGATTCCCCTCCTCGCTCGTCTCGGCTCCTGCGCGCTCTGCGGGTGGAGCCGTCCGAAGCGCGCCCCGCGTTCCTGCTGACTCTCTTCCTGCTGCTTGGAATGGCTGCGGTTATCTGCCTGAAGGCAGTCAGCGATGCAATCTTTCTGAGTGAGTTCGATGCCACGCGTCTGCCTTACGTGGACTTGGCCGTGACCGCCCTCGTCGGCCTGCTCGTTAACTACTACCTGCGTTGGAGCGGTCGCGTCCCACTCGGTTCCTTGGTCTCCGCCACGCAACTCTGCCTGGCGGCAAGCATCCTCACGCTTTGGTTGCTGTTGACCGCCGGAGCGCCCGGGAGCGCCATCCTGCTTTACCTGTGGGTCGGCATCTTCGCAATTCTAATTCCCAGCCAGGTGTGGTCGCTGGCAGCGGCAACGTTTACCACCCGGCAAGCCAAGCGGCTGTTCGCGCTTATCGGCGCGGGGGGCATTCTCGGTGCCGCCGTGGGCGGCAATTTCACCGGCGTCATCGGACCGTACATCGGAGCCGTAGGCATTCTTCCCATTGCCGCGGCCTTATTGGGGACGTGCGCCTGGATCGCTAGAACCCTAACGGCGGCGGCGCCGGTTCCGGTTCGATCCCCAGCCCAAGACGATCGTCCATCCATCCCGATTATCGACAGCGCCCGCCAGGTTAGCGGAAATCGCTATCTGCTGCTCATCGCGCTAGCAGTGGTCGCCTCGACGATCGTGGGCACGCTGGTCAAGTATCAGTTCAAGGCCCAGACTCAGGCTTACTTCAACGCGGATCTGGACGGCATGGCTTCATTCGCAGGATACTTCTACGGCTACATCTCCGTCGTCTCGTTAATTTTTCACACGACGCTCTCCAGCCGCCTGTTGCGCACGGCGGGTCTCAGTCTTACGCTCTTCGTTCTCCCAGTCGCTCTTCTTTCGGGCATCCTAGGCCTCCTGTTTTCCTCATCGATCTTCGCTGCGGTGTGGGCTCGCGGCGCCGATCAAGGCTTTAGGCATTCCATCGACCGTTCCTCCTCCGAACTGCTGTGGGTGCCGGTCGCCAGCGGCATACGCAATCGCGTCAAGAGTTTCATGGACGTTGTCATCAGCCGCGCCGCGGATGGCGTGGCTAGTCTGGTCTTGCTCGTGCTGCTCTACTTCGAGCGGACCACGACCCAACAAATCAGCTGGGTCAGTCTCGCCTTTCTGGGCTGCTGGCTCATCGTTCTTTGGATTCTTCGAGGAGAATACGTAAAAACCCTGCGCGCCGCGATAGAGCGCCCGGATATCAGCGCCGATCAGCTCTTGCAGCACTTAGCTGCATCAGGTCCCTCCAGCGATCTGGCTGCCCGTTTAGCCAGCTCCGACCCGCAAGACGTCGAAGTTGCCGTCGGCATCGCACAGTTCAGCGGAATGGGCGCGGCTCAAACGCAACTCGCTTCCCTGCTCATCCACCCGTCGCCGGCAGTACGCCGCAAAGCCATGGCCACAGTGGCCTCCTTGCAAGCCGAGGGCTGCGAACGCAATATTGTCCCCTTCCTGCGCCTAGAGACCGATTTCGATTCCCGCCTAAAGGCCTTCGCCTATATCGAAAAGCAGGACTCTGCCGCCGCCCAGTTGGCGGAGGAAGAGTTACTGGAGGCGGGGGATTCCGAACTGGCCGCGATGGCCGCCGCACGGCTGCTCACTAGAGAAAACCATCCCCAACAGGCAGCCGACGTTTTTCACCGCGTCGTCTGGCAACTCAGCAGCGCGGATGCCGCTAAGCAGATCGTCGCGGCCAAGCTGTTGGGCATGGCGCCTGCCGATCCTGTCCGCGGCGCCTTGCTGAGGCAACTTCTAGGCTCGCCGGAAAACGCGGTAGCTGAAGCCGCCATTCGCAGCATCGGCGCACTTGGCCGCGACGAAGATCTGCCCACGCTAACGCGCCTCCTCTCTCAGCCGGGGCGAGGCGCCGAGACGCGCAGGGCTGTAACCGCATATGGAGCTCGGGCCATAGGCGCCCTCGCAGCGATCCTCCGTGACGACAGTGCGTCACCCTATCCGCAGCAGCAAGCCGCCAAGGCGCTGGGCGCCATCGGCGGAAGGGAATCCGTCCAGTCGCTTCTCGCCTATCTGCGGAGAGCGCACGAAGCCGCTCGCGCCGATGTCTTACGAGCGCTGAAGCGCATCCGCGATCGAGATCCGGACCAAAAGGTCCATCCCGATATCGTCGACTTGCTGTTGGTCTCCGCGCTGCGGCGGTTCTACCAAACTGCCGCCTATGCGGAGAGCGTTCGCACGGGAGGCCACGGCATCGCCGCCCGTTTCCTTGCTCAAGCGCTAAGAGAGCGAAAAGATCGTTGGCTCGACGAGGCGTTCGTGTTACTGGAGTTTCTCTTCCCGCAACGCGAAATTCGCGATGCCCGCTATCGCATCCGCAGCGGCCAACCAGCGCTTCGCGCCAACGCATTGGAGTTCCTGGACAGTCGCCTCCTCGGGTCGAAGATCCGTCCGATGCTGCTGCCGGCTGTCGAGGAGCTCGAACCTCAAAGGGTCCTCCAAACCGCCAAGGAGTTGTTTGGCGTCGACCTGGCGCCCTACCCTAGCGTCTTGCGAACCCTGCTCGACGCCCCTGACGCTTGGCTGCAGGCCTGCGCGTGCCACACCGCGGCGGAGTCGGTGCAGCGCGACTGCAAGCCGCGCATCGTCCAGCTCACTCGTCATCCGGACCCGCTGGTGCGCGAGACTGCGATCGCCGCAAGCGAACGCCTCTAATCACGAGGCGGCCATGGAAGAACTCACCACACTTGAACGGGCAATCCGGCTCCAGCGAGTCGAATTGTTCGGCGAGTTGGAGACCGAGATGCTTGCTCTCGTCGCGTCCATCGCGCGACAGATCGTGGTCAAACAGGGCCAGATCCTCGTCGAAGAAGGCGGACCCATTTCAGCTCTCTATACCGTCCTCGAAGGTCGGATCGAGATGCGCCGGGGCGATTCCGTCATCTACTCCATCTCCGACAATGAGACCCTTGGCAACTGGGCTTTGTTCGACCGCAAGCCCAGCGTCGTCTCCGCAATCGCCGCGACGGATGCTTCGCTGCTTCAAATCGATCGAGAAGAATTCTTCGAACTCCTGGCCGATCACAGCGAGGTTACCCGAGAACTCTTTCAGGCCTTGTTCAAGAGAGTCCGGTCGCTTCTCTCGCCCGGCATCGACAAGTCCGAAAGGCCCTCCGCCTCGTCCTCTTAGCGCGCAGCGGCAGCGGGAACCGCGACTATACTGAGACTGAATCGCCCGCATGTCCGCCGGACCCACAGCGCAGAGCTTGGCTGAGTTAGAAGCCGAGAATCGCCGTCTACGGCGAGCCGTTGAGGAACTCTCCATCCTCAACGCAATCGGTACTGCGATCGGATCCACGATGGACCTCAACGAGGTCGTCGAGTTGATCGTACAGGAGAGCGCCAAGCACCTCAACGTGGAACAGGCATCCGTTTTACTCCTGGATCAAGCCGCTGTCTCCGATCCGTTCCGGACCATGGCCCGCAAGGCATACTCCGGCAGCGCGGAGGTGCCTTACCGCTTTGGTCAACAACTCACTGGTTGGATGCTCAAGAACCGGCGCCCGCTCGTCATCAACGATCTGGCGGCGGACGAGCGCTTCCGCGCGATCACCTCCGCCGATTTCCCGATCAGGTCGTTACTCAGCGTCCCGCTCCGGGCAAAAGGACAGATGGTCGGCCTTTTGAACGTCTTCAACAAACGCAGCCCAAGCGGCTTTACGTCAGAAGACGAACGGCTGCTCGCCATCATCGCGTCGCAGTCCTCGCAGATCGTGGAGAACGCCCGGCTTTACGAAGAGTTGCAACGGCGGTCTCGAGAGGCGGAGGACTCTGAAACCAAGTATCGCGCCCTCATGGAGGAGTCAGCGGAGGCCATCTTGTTGGC
>CAMPKL010000017.1 GCA_946887065.1 uncultured Bryobacterales bacterium | reverse complement strand
GCGATAAGGGCCGTAGCTCGGCCTGGTCCGAGCTGCGAACGCTCAATGTCGTACAGCCGCCCGAGGCCCCGTCCAATCCAACTGCAACCGTCCTGGAGCAGGGAGTCAAACTGGCCTGGACCCCTGTGCAAGACGCTGTTCGGTACGAGGTTCAACGGCGCGTGGGCGAAGGCGACTTCCTCCCTGTAGGTTCTCCGGAAGGCGCAGAGTTCCTGGATGGCTCCCCCCAATGGGACCTGCCCCACACCTATCTCGTTAGGGCGTTGAAGCCTGCCGGCGATTCGCCCGAAGTCCCTGGACCTCCGGCGATTCTTGAGGCTCTTACGCCGCGCGATGTGTTCCCGCCGGCGACTCCGGTTGACCTGCGCGCCTTGGCCGTTGATGGCGGCGTGGAACTGTCGTGGAGTTCCAATTCCGAACCGGATCTTGGCGGCTATCGCGTCTTGCGGGACGGCTCGCCAGTCCATGAGGGATTATTGGACTCGGCAAACTTCAGCGATCAACCCCTCCCTGCCGGACAAACCGCTGTTTACCAGGTGACGGCGGTAGACCGCTCCGGCAACGCCAGCAGTCCCGCCGAAGTACAGGCCGCCGCCCCCCGCTGAACGAGGCGGACGCCCAAGATTGGATAGAATGGGGCCTTAAGGAATATGAGGTAAACATGAAGTTTTTTCTGGACACCGCCAATATCGATCAGATCACCAAGGCAAACGCGTACGGCATCTTGGACGGCATCACGACCAATCCTTCGCTGATTGCCAAGGAGGGCGCCAACCACGCTGAGCGTATCCTGGAGATCTGCGAGATCGTGGACGGCGACGTTTCCGCGGAAGTCGTCGAGACCGAAGTGGAAGCAATGCTGACCGAGGGTCGCAAATTGGCGAAGATCCACGACAATGTCGTCGTCAAGGTCCCTTTGACGCGCGACGGCATCAAGGCAACTAAGATGCTGTCCTCGGAGGGAATCCGCGTCAACGTTACGCTTTGCTTCACCGCCAATCAAGCGCTGCTTGCCGCCAAGGCCGGCGCCTACTACATCAGCCCATTTGTCGGCCGTCTCGACGACATCAGTTCCGAGGGTATGGAATTGATTCGCGATATTGTGACGATTTACGACAACTACGGCTACCCGACCCAGGTACTGACCGCGTCCGCCCGCGGACCCTTGCACGTCAGGGACGCCGCCCTGTGCGGAGCCCATGTCGTGACTTTGCCTTACCCTGTTTTTGAGAAGCTCTTCGACCATCCCTTGACGGATAGCGGTCTCGAGCAGTTCTTAGCGGACTACCGCAAGAGCCAAGAGCGCTAATGCAAATAGCCTGGCCGCAATGGGCAGAGGTGGCTGCTGCGTTCTTCGTAGTCGTTGCTGTCGCCATTGCGGCTGTGGTTTTCCTCACCGGCAAATGGCGGCGCGAGAACGATCCTGACGAGAAGGAGCGCCAGCGGCGATTGGAAGTCAACCGAAACGGCCGCATCACCTCGGGCGAAGTCGTCGACATTATCGACGAAGAACTGGCTCCTAATGGAGCGCGGCGCCGATTCCTGCACTACCGCTACTCGGTCGGCGCAGTCGACTTTGCGGCCTGTCAAGACGTGACGCTCATCTCCGAACGCATCGGCGACGATCCCCGAGGCATCGTCGGCGCCGTAGCCGTCAAATATCACAATAAAAATCCCTACAACTCGATAATCGTATGCGAGTCCTGGAGCGGATTGCGCGGCGCCGCCGCATCTGCCGCCGAGAAACCCATGGCGGCTGATCCTGTTCGTCTGGCCGACGGCTAGTCCGGCTCTAAAGTCGCTATCCTGTCGCTGTGGTCCGAATCAAAGAAGAAGTGCTTATTTCCGACATTGCAGGAGTAGTTCAATGAATCGAATTTTATTTGGATCCCTCGCGGGCTCCTTGTTTTGTCTAGCGCTGGGCTGCGCGCCGGCTCCCCCGCCAGCAGTGGAAGCCCCAGCCCCGAGCAGCGCGTTCCGCGACGAGGTTCTCGGCCGGCTGGACACGTTGCAAGAGCGGATCGTCTCCCTCGCCGAGGCGATCCCGGAAGACAAATACACATGGAGGCCCGCCGAAGGCGTGCGTTCCGTCAGTGAACTCTTCGTCCACATCGCCGGTGCCAACTTCGGCCTGGCCGCCACCTTCGGCGCGACTGCTCCGGAAGGCGCCGTGCCCGCTGATGATGTAACCGACAAGGCGGCGATCGTTGCGGCCTTGACCGCCTCCTTCGAACATCTCAAGGGTGCAATCGGCGGAGTTTCAGCCTCGGCGGCCGATGAAAACGTAAATCTCTTCGGTCAGGAAATGACGACCCGGCAGGCGCTCTGGACGCTCACCGAGCATCTCAGCGAGCACCTAGGGCAGGGAATCGCCTATGCCCGCGTGAACGGCGTTGTCCCACCCTGGAACGCCCAATAGTTAGCCAATAGCTTCGCCTGAGCAAGGGGCTGCACCCAAATCGGATGCAGCCCCTTTCTCTACCGATGTCGCCCTCCGGAGCACGTTCTTGGTAGGTAACCCTAGACGCAGATCAGGCCGCGCCTTGGCTTTCTCGGTAACTTGGCTGAGCCCCTAGACGGGGTCGAGAGAACGGCCGTATGATCCGCAAAGGGCTGGGCTAACTCGGCTCGGGTGTCGCCGAATGTCTGAAATCATTTCTCTGCTTCGGCAACTCGCCAAGACGGCGTTGCTGATGGCGGCCGTAATAACGGCGCTAACGCTGGTCCTGGGCGCGACCTACTTCCCCTACTCGACCGACGACCCTTCGCTCGAGGTCAGTCTCGACACACTTGCCGCAGACGAGTTTTACGAAGAGGTTTATACCGCGGGTGCGGAGCCTTTGGCAGCCGGCTCGGAGCCCAAAGACCACGAGTACGTCGTCATGGGCAAGGATGCCAGCGAGGCTGCCGGAGCGGTCGAGGCGATCGGGTCGTTTGTCGAGGACTACAACCTCCAGGGCGCCCACGTACTCGAAGTCGGGGCCGGCAGCGGACAGCTTCAGGATATGGTGGACGATTACACCGGCCCCGACATTGCAGCCAGCGCAGCCCGCTATTTCCACAAGCCGTTTGTTCATGGATCGGCGACGGATTTGCCCTTCGCTGACGGAGAGTTCGACGCCGTATGGACTGTCTGGGTGTTGGAACACGTACCGAACCCGGAATTGGCCTTGAGCGAAATGCGTCGAGTTACGAAGTCCGGCGGTCTTATCTTTCTGGCTCCCGCCTGGAATTGCAGCCCCTGGCTCGCGGAGGGCTACCCCGTCCGCCCTTACAGCGATTTCGGCGTGGGCGGTAAATTAGTCAAGGCGAGTCTGAGCTTCCGCGCTAATCCTTTGTATCAATACGCTCACCTGGTGTCGTCGCGCTTGGTACGCCGAGCGGGGCTCATCGCCGACAGCGGTTCGCCGACGACGTTCCGCTACAACCGCATCCAGCCGAACTACGACCACTATTGGATGCCGGATAGCGATGCCGTTGTCTCGCTCGACCCGCATGAGGCCATGCTGTGGCACACCAGCCGCGGCGACGCCTGTCTGAATTGCCCCCAGGAAACGTCCGATCAATTATTGATGGGGCTCTCGCCGCTCGTCATTCAGGTGAATAAGCGGCCGTCCGCCGAGATCGCCAAGCAGTAGGCGACAACGATCAATTCGCTCGCTCTAGCGCCCGCTTCGTCGCATCCAGGGTTGCAATCAGCGAGTCTCTAGGCAGGCTGAGCGTGAACGGTTTAACGATCCATCCCAAACCCATCGGTACTCCCCGCGTCAGCGTCACGCTGCGGCACTCGACGTAAACCCCGCCGTCGCCTTCCTGAATGCTCCAGTAAGCGTTGAGTCGCCAAAGAAAGCCCGAATCCTCGCCTTCCGGCAGCATCTCTTCCTTGGACGTGCCTGCGTCGCGTATCTCGTTAATCCGTGTGCTTCTTGAGCGGAGTTGCCAGCGGCGATCCCGGCCCTTCAAGATTTCGACGTCATGCTCCGTGTCGAGCACGACAGTAAAAACTTTCTCTTTGAGCAGGCGAAGAGAACTCCGCATCCTCATTCCATCGCGGCTGACCAACTTGCTTGCGATGACTTCCGGGTAAACCTCTTGGTGATGGTCATAGTCCGTCAGCAGCGCTAGGACTTGTTCGCCCGTAGCGCCTTTCACGAACATCGTCGCCGTCCAATCCTGAATCAAACCGCCCGGCGTCTCAAGGCCTCGTTCCGTAAACTCGGGGTCGATCGAGCCCGTCCGAAGTCGCGTTTTCTCGCCCGGTTGGCTGGAGGCCGAGAGGAACACGGCAGCGTCGCCGGCAAGCCGCTCATCCAGATTCTGCTCCACTGCCGCCGCGTACTTCTTGTAGGCCGCGACCGCCTCGGGACGCAACTCTGTTTTCGGCTGCGCCGCGAGGGCGGAGCAAGCCAACAAGATCGCGACAATTAGGATTCCCGTGCGCGCCATCGAACCAGTAGTGATCGTACAATCTCAGACGTGCTCCAAGCGCCTCCGGTCTCACAAAAACAAGCCGCTGAACTCGACAGCCAAGGATTTACCATTCTCCGGCAGTTTTTAAGTCACTCCGAAGTCGCCGCCTTCCGTCAGAGAATCGCTGAAATCTTCGAGGAGGAGGGCGACTCGGCTGGTTCCGACTTCAAGCTCGAACCGGGCGCCAGGCGTCTGGCCAACCTGGTCAATAAAGGCGCCGTGTTTCAGCGGGCCGTCGCCGATTCCGCCGTCTTGGCGCTGGTCCGCCACGTACTCGGTCCCGACATTAAGCTCAGCAGCCTCAACGCGCGTTCTGCGATCGCTGGAGCAGGTTCACCTCAACCGCTCCACACCGACATGGGAGCCGTTCCCGACGAAAACGGCAACTGGGTTTGCAACGTCGTGTGGATGCTCGATGACTTTACCGAGTTGAATGGAGCTCTGCGCGCTGTTCCAGGGTCTCATCGATCCGGCCGCCTTCCGCAGCAAGCCATTGCCGATCCCTTCGCGGCTCAACCTGATGAAATCCTAGTCACCGGCAAGTCAGGAGACGTTGTGGTGATGAACGCCCACCTCTGGCACGCCGGAACGGAAAATCGCGCCGCCGCCGACCGGCTCGCCCTGCACAGTTTTTATTGCCGCCGCGACAAGCCGCAGCAGCAATATCAGAAGAAGCTCCTCGCGCCCGCCGTCCAAGCGCAACTCAGCCCGGAACTGCGCGATTTGCTTGCGCTCGACGATCCCCTCAATGATGAACTCAGCTCACAAGACATCGTCCGAAGCGGCTTTATGAAGTAACTGTGCCGGGCAATCGGTACTGTCTGTTGGCCCGCGTGAGGTGCTCACGCACTTCTTGTTCCGCCTTCAAAGGGTTATGCGCGGCGATCTGCTTGAGAATCCGCTTGTGCTCGCTGATCGTTACCTCCTCCGCTCCGGGGACACGCAGCAGCTCTTGATGAAATTCCGCCAGCCAGCCCAGCATCGCCTCGCTAACCGCCGCGTAGATCGGGTTGCCCGATATCGAGGCGATGGCAATATGAAAATCGATGTCGGCCCGCACAAACTCACTTGGATCGCCGACAAACTGCTCCAGCCGATCGACGCATGCTTGCAGCGCGGCGATGTCATTCGCCGCTGCTTTCTCCGCCGCCACCCGCACCATGCCGGCTTCAAACAGGAGCCGCGCCTCCTTGAGATGATCAAGCGCGTGCGGGGACGAGATCAGCAAGTGCCGTGCCGTGCGATCGATCTGCCCCAACGCGTTGCGTGCGTCGAGCGCTTTCACCGTGGCCCGCTCACCATGACTGATTTCGACCAAGCCCATGCCGGCCAGCCGCTGCATCGCCTCGCGAACGGACGGCCGCCCTACGCCGTATTCCTCCATGAGGCTTCTTTCCGGCGGCAACTTGTCCCCGACCGCCCATCGGCCCTTCTCGATCTCTTCCAATAATCGCTCCGCAACTTCGTCGGAAAGCTTCTTGCGGACAATGGGAGTCGCTGTGCGTCTTGCTTGCATCAAGGACCCGGCGTTGTCACGGTCGCCCGGTAAACGTAGCCTGTGACTCGATCCATGTCTGAGCTGGAAAGATAAAGACTGTGACGATCGTCGCCCTTTCCGAATGTACAGTTCGTCAGCGCCTTCTGCTCGGTCGTAACCTGCTCAATCGTCTCGCCGGTCTGCGTGTCGATGAGGTGCGCCATGCCCGTCGAATAACAAGTCACCCACACGTTGCCGTTCCCGTCCACGGCCATGCCGTCGCCGATGCACGGCTCAACCGTCGCTACGATTTCCTTGTCGCCTATCGCCATGCCGTTCTCGTCCAATGTCCATCGCACCAGATTTGCCGTCAATTCGGCGCTGTTCTGCGCGACGTACAGCGTACGGTCATCCCGGCTCAACACGATTCCATTAGGCCCCACAACCGTATCGTCGAAAACCGAGACCTCGCCCCCTGGGTCGACGCGGTAAACCGTTCCGGGAGCCGCCTCGCCCTGGTAACCCTTCGGATCGGTGAAATAGACGACGCCGGAGGCGGAAACCGTCACGTCATTAGGGCCCGTCGTTGCCGCCGGATCCGCCTCGAAGCCCTCAGCCAACACCGCCAGCGTTCCATCCGGCGACAGCCGTTGCAATTGCCGTTCGTTCGTCGCGGTGAGGTAGATGTTGTCATTGGCATCAATCCACAGACCCCCTGGTCCCGCCAGACTCGCGACAGGGGCGTACTGACTCGCACCTTCGTCAGCCGTCCAGCGGACAATGCCTCGATACGTCCCTCGCGAGGTGAAATAAAGCGCCCCGCCGGAGTCAACCGCCGGACCTTCCGTGTTTCCCCAAGATCCGTCCGTCGCGATGAGTTCGGCCTGTATCACCGGCGACTCCGCCGCCGGGTCTGCCGGAGCTTCCTCCGGAGCGGAGCAGCCCGCAAGGGCCGCGATGGCCGCCAGACTCAAGAAGTCTCTCAATAAACGGTCCATGCTCATTCGGCTAGCGCTCCTCAGTGGTATGATGAGTATCCCACAAAAGACCATTTGGAATTTCATGCCGATCAATAACGTTGTCCTCGTCGGGGCCGGAGGCAAGATGGGTCTCCGTCTCGCCGCCAACCTCAAGAAATCGTCCTACCGGGTCCGCCACGTCGAAATCAGCGATGCAGGCCAAGCGGCGCTCTCGCGCCTCGGGTTCGAGGTTTTTGATGTCGAGCAAGCTGTCGTCGGCGCCGACGCCGTCATTCTTGCCGTTCCCGACCGGCTGATCGGCAAGGTCGCCCATCAGATCGAGCACCTGCTCGCTCCGGGCGTCATGCTCGTCTGCCTCGATGCCGCTGCGCCCTACGCCGGGGAGATGCCGGATCGCGATGACCTTGCCTACTTCATCACTCACCCATGCCACCCTCCGGTGATCCACGACGAGAAGACTCCCGAAGGCCAACGCGACTTCTTCGGCGGCATCCACGCTAAACAGCACATCGTCTGCTCGCTCATGCAGGGACCTGAGGGGGCCTATATGGAAGGCGTCCGCCTCGCCCGCGTCATTTACTCGCCAGTCGTCCGAGCGCACCGCGTCACGGTAGACCAAATGGCTATCCTCGAGCCGGTACTGTCCGAAACGGTCGCCGCGACCTGTATGGTCGTAATCAAGGAGGCAGTGGATGAGGCCGTCCGCCGCGGCGTGCCCGCGCAAGCCGCCGAAGACTTTGTGATCGGTCACCTCAAGGTCGAAATCGGTATCGCTTTCAAAATGTTCGAAGGCGCTCAGTTCTCCGACGGCGCTTTGCTGGCCATCGAGAAAGCCAAGCAGTCCATCTTCCAACCCGACTGGAAAAAAGTATTCGAACCGGAAGCGGTGAAAGCGAGCGTCCGAGACATTACCCAGCCGCCAAGCTTTTCCTAGTCGCGATGTCGGACCGCATCCACGCGACGTATTGGGTCGAAACCGCCTTCCCGCTGCAGCAGGCCGCCGAAGTCCTGGCAGGAGAGCAGTCGTCCGGCACGTTCATTTCTCTTCCTGGCGAGACGCCGGAGCTCAAGGCCCGCCATGGCGCCGTCGTCGAACACATTGAGGAGCTCGGCTCGGTCGACGCTCCGTCCTTGCCCGGCGCGGGCGTCCCCAAGGGTGAAGCCTCGCCCAAATGGAACCGCGCCAACGTCCGGGTCTCCTGGCCCTTGGATAACCTAGGGCCGTCGCTGCCCAACCTCCAAGCCACCGTGGCCGGGAACCTCTTTGAGCTAAAACAGTTCTCCGGCTTGCGCCTCATCGGTCTCTCGCTCCCGCAAGCATTTCGAGACGCCTACCCCGGCCCTCAATTCGGCGTGGCCGGCACCCGCAAGCTCGCGGGTGTGGAACGCTTGCCGCTCATCGGCACCATCGTCAAGCCGAGCGTCGGACTCTCGCCCAACGACACCGCCGACCTGGTCCGCCAACTGGCCGAGGGCGGACTCGACTTCGTCAAAGACGACGAACTCCAGGCTGACGGCCCCCATTGCCCCTTCGCCGAACGCGTCGACAAGGTGATGCGCGTACTGCGAACGCACGCCGCCAAGACCGGCAAGATGGTCATGTTCGCCTTCAACGTCACGGGTGAAATCGATGAGATGCGCCGCCGTCACGACCTCGTTCTTGGCGCAGGCGGAACCTGCGTAATGGCAAGCATGCACTCCATCGGCCTGCCGGGAATGACCGCCCTGCGCTCGCATAGCCAACTGCCCATCCACGCCCACCGCAACGGCTGGGGCATCTACGGTCGCTCGGCGCACGTCGGCATCGACTACAAAGCCTGGCAAAAGTTTTGGCGTCTCGCCGGCGCCGATCACATGCACGTCAACGGACTCCGCAATAAGTTCTGCGAGTCCGACGAATCGGTCATAGCCTCGGCGAAGGAGTGTCTCACGCCCATGTTCGACGGCGAAGGGCGCGGCTGCGAAGTCATGCCCGTCTTCTCGTCGGGACAATGGGCCGGCCAAGCCTTTGACACTTACGCGGCTCTGCGTTCATCCGATCTGATCCACGCCGCTGGCGGCGGCATCATGGGGCACCCAGGCGGAATCGTCGCCGGAGCGGCCGCCATGCGCGCCGCCTGGGAAGGCGCTCTGGCCGGGTTGACGCCGGACCAGGTTGCTGCCGCCAGCCTTGAGTTTCGTCAAGCTCAGGAGCAATTCGGGCAGTGATCCCTAAGCTTGCTGTCGCCTACTACGGCGACGATTTCACGGGCTCAACGGACGTCATGGAGGTGCTCGCCTGGGCCGGCTTACAAACTGTCCTCTTCCTTCAGCCGCCGAATGGGGAACAGCTATCCCGCTTTCGCTCCGCGCGCGCCATCGGCATCGCCGGCGATAGCCGCAGCCGTTCTCCTGTATGGATGTCAGAGCGTCTTCCACCAATCTTTCAACAACTGGAAAACCTCGGCGCTCCCATCAACCAATACAAAGTCTGCTCGACCTTCGATAGTTCGCCGCAAGTCGGCTCCATCGGCCGGGCCCTCGACATCGGGCTCGACGTCTTCGCCGCGGCCTGGGCCCCCATCGTCGTGGGGGCGCCCAAGCTGCGCCGTTACCAAGCCTTCGGCAACCTCTTCGCCCGCATTGATTCGGACACCTACCGGCTCGACCGGCATCCCACCATGAGCCGTCATCCGGTGACGCCTATGGCCGAATCAGACCTTCGGCGCCATCTCGCCGCCCAGACCGGCGTCAAGATCGGCCTGGTCGACGTGCTGGCGCTTGCCTCCGGAGTAGGGCAGAGCTGCGTCGCTGAAGCCATAAACTCGGGTGAACGCGCGATTCTGTTCGACGTTCTCGACGAGGCCTCGCTCATCGAAGTCGGCCGCCTCATCTGGGAAAATCGCGCCGCCGCTCCCTTCGCCGTTGCCTCATCCGGGCTTGAGTACGCCCTTGTCGCCTACTGGCGCTCCGCCGGACTCCTCCCCTCAGCCGGTCTACCTCCGCGAGCCGCCCCGACCGATCGCTTGGCCGTTCTTTCCGGCAGTTGTTCGCCCGAGACGGCCGCATCAATCCGCTATGCACTTGAGCGGGGCTACGGCGACATCCCCCTCGACCCCCGAGCCGTCGCCGGCGGCCGATTCGATGACGCTCTGCAACGGGCGGTCTCCATCGCCGCTCAAGGCTGCAGTTTCATCTTCTACACCGCTCTCGGCCCGGCAGACCCCAATCTCATCGAGGGAGACGAATCGTTCCGCCGCTCGCTCTCCGAGAATCTCGGGCGGCTGTTCCTCGCAACCCTGCAAAAGACCGGTATCCGCCGCGCCGTCGTCTGCGGTGGAGATACCTCCTCCGGGGTCGGCCGCCAACTTGGGATCTATGCCCTCACCGCCGTCTGTCCCCTGGCTCCCGGTTCTCCCCTCTGTCGCGGCTGGTCCGACAGCCCTCTGGACGGTCTCGAGATCGCTTTCAAAGGCGGCCAAGTCGGTGGCCCAGCCTTTTTTGAGCAAGCTCGTCAGCCGGTTTGAGTTCCCCACCTTAGGACGACGACAGGGTACGAATACTTACCATTTGGCGTCCTTGAAAGGCGCGCTGAAAATAAAAAAGGCATTTGGTCCCGCCGCGCCTTCATCTCTCCGATGCGGGGATACGGGATAATTTTTTTAGATTCGCGATTGCTAGCGCCTTTCTTGGCTCGTCTTGGGGCGTGTGAACTTCTATGACCCGATCGATCTCCGCTGAGTGGCTTGTCTCCTCGACGAAGTCTGTGATTCGGTGGACTGCGTTGGCGGCGCTGCCATTCTTGGCCCTGACGGCGACCCGGCCGTTACAGGCCCAGGCGCCCAGCCGTGCTGACCTACTGATAGCTGAGCGCGAGGCTAGGGCGGAAGAACTAACGCCCCCGAAGAGAACACGAATCGAGCAAGGGCTGAGGTTTATCGAACGTGCTTCCCAGCGCTTCAACAACGTCCGTGGTAACGAAACCGGCCTGCACTTTTCCAGCGGAAACTTCCCGCCCGGAGCAGGGCTTGGTTTCGGCGTGGGCTATACGCACAATGGCATGTGGCTCGACGGCTACCCCGAGCCCGACCGCCCCAATCGCCTCGACTACAGCACGAATGTGTCCTACAGCACCCACCATTACTACGAGGCTGTCGCCGGCGGTCAACTGCTGAATATCGGCGGCACCATCTTCAACCTCGGCGTGCGGGGAAAATACCACGAGAACCCGGAGGACGACTTCTTCGGCATCGGACCTGAAACCCGCCGAAGCGATCGCACCAACTATCTTTACCGCTCCCTCGAAGGCGGCGCCGACGCCTGGCTGGCGCCCATCTATGGAGTTCGCGCCGGCGGCGGCGTTTCCTATCTGAGCCCGAGCGTAGGCTCTGGCCGAGATGAGCGATTCGCCTCGCTGGAAAAGGTTTTTGATCCCGCTGCCGTTCCTGGTTTTACCGGGAGCCTGCCCGACTTCCTCGTCGTCAACGCGTTTCTCGATTACGACCGGCGGGATAATCCCGCATACCCTCGCGCCGGAAGTTACCTGGGAGCCAAGTTTTCCAACTATCGCGACCGCCATCAGGATCGTTACCACTTCCGCCGATGGGACTTCGACGCCCAACAATACATTCCGTTCGACGACGGCTACAAAGTGCTGACCTTGCGCGGCAACGTCGTCATGACTGACGTCGGCGCGGATGAGGCCATCCCATTCGTCTTCTTGCCGTACTTGGGAGGCGACCGGTTGCGCGGTTTTCGCGAGTTTCGATACCGCGATCGTAACAGCGTCCTAGCAACGGTAGAATACAGATGGGAAGCCTGGTGGGCGCTCGATATGGCGCTCTTCGCCGACGCCGGCAAGGTTGCGGGGCGCCGAGCGGATATCGACCTGAGTGACTGGGAAGCTTCGTACGGACTGGGGTTCCGCTTCCACTCCAAGAAGTCCTTCACCTTCCGGCTCGACCTAGCTTTCAGTCGAGAGGCGTTTATTCCGATGTTTCGGGCTGAGCACGTCTTCTAGGATCTGGCTCAATGAACACTACCTCAAGAACGGTTCTTACCGCAGCGATTTTCGCGCTGTGCGGCATAGCGACCCTCGCCCAAACAGTGAGCCACGGCGGCGACGGTAGGCGGTTTTATCCGGACGACCCGCTTTGGCACGATCCGGATGTCATAGACGTCCCGGACGTTGCTGACTTTGAGCTGCACCAGGAGGCCGATTTCCTGATTAACTCCTTTCTGCACCCGGGAGGAGACGCCGGTCCGGCGCTCAACATCAATACCTTGGGCGAAGTCCCCGACTCCAGCTGGTTCACCAACCGCATCGGGCTAGGCAAGATGAGCCTCGAAGACATCGTCCGCGGACCCGACACCGTCGACGGCCCCGCGCCCGGCGCCTGGGTCGTAGTCGGACGGCCCTCCGGCGGCATCACGCCTAAGTTCACGATTCGCGATTCCCGCGGCGATCGTTACCTCTTCAAGCTTGATCCGGTGCACCTGCCTGAACTGCCCTCCTCGGTCGAGGTGATCTCCACGAAGATCTTTCACGCCCTCGGGTACAACGTGCCGGAGGATTTTGTTCTCTACCTCGATCGCTCCGAGATTCGGGTGGACCCCGAAGCCGACTGGACCGACGAGAGCGGAGTGAGGCGCGCGATCACCGAAAGAGACGTGGATCACTGGCTAGGCAAGCTCGCGCGGGTCGGCGCGGACGGTAAGGTCCGAGTTCTAGCCAGCCGCTTCATCAAGGGCAGACCCATTGGCCAGTATCGTTATCACGAAACTCGCCCCGACGACCCCAACGACATCTATCCGCACGAGAAGCGCCGCGAGCTGCGAGGTTTGCGGGTGTTCGCCGCATGGCTGCATCACGATGATTCCCGTTCCATCAATACTTTCGACGCGTTGACCGAAGAGAACGGCCGCCGCTTCATCAAGCACTACTTGCTCGACTTCGGCTCCAACATGGGCAGCGGCAGCACGAGTCTGCAAGAACCGCGTGCCGGATATGAGTACTACGCGGATGGCGGCGCGCTGCTCAAGGGCATCTACACTTTCGGCCTGTGGACCCGCGACTGGATGCACGTCAAATATCCCTCCTATCCAGCTGTCGGCAACTTCGAGGGAGATTTCTTCGAGCCCTGGAAGTGGAAGCCCGAATACCCCAATCCCGCCTTCGACCGCATGGATGAAGCCGACGCCTTCTGGGGCGCCAGTTTGCTGACCTACTTCACCGACGATGTGATCCGGGCGGTTGTTGCCACCGGCCAGATCAGCGACCCCGAGGCCGCCGCCTATCTGACAAAGACCCTCATCCAGCGTCGCGACAAGTGCATCCGCTACTGGATTCGCCAAACCAACCCGCTCGACCGATTCGAGCTAAGCGCCGACGGCCGCCAAGTGGATTTTGAGAATGCCGCCCTACGCGCCGGAGCCGCCCAAGGGAACGCTACCTATCGAGTGCAGTGGTCCGCTCTTGACAACTTGAAGAACGAAGAACGGACGGTAGGCGGCGAAGTCACCCCAAGTGGGCCACAGCTGACGATTCCGCAAGAGGCCTGGGGGCCGGCCGACGATGCCGGGTTGCGCTACGCCGTTGCCCGAATCCGCACTTTCCACGCCGACAATCCTCAATGGCAGGAACCGCTGGTGCTGACCATCCGCAATAGGAACGGCACATTCGACGTAGTGGGCATCCAAAGGCCCCGTCACGACGCGGAGATCGAGAGTGCCAAGGATCAGCCGAAATCGAATCCACCAGCGGGGCCGGCCGCTGAAGCGCTAACGAACTGATAAGGGCTCGGCATTTTCGACCTGCTGCGACTGGTCGAACATGCGACCAGTCGATCGGCTGGCCATTGTGATCTCCAGCACGCAAAGGCCTTTCGCTCAGGTATAGCGGACGAGCGCCTTCGGTGAAATCGTCTACCAATTCTAATGCCATCGAGGGAAGATCTCAGGTTTTCCCCCGTAGTTGACTCAAATCCATCGACCCTAACGTCGATGCATGGGCGTTCCTCCTAACGAGTACTCAGGCCCCGCCGACCTGGGAATTAATAAAAGCGAAAGCAATGGCTTCCTCGGCCACCGCGAGGCTGCGAAACATTTCCTCACTCCAGTGGCCGGCGGTCCGAAGAGTCAATGATGAACCTGTCAGTCATCAGGCGAACATTGATTCTCTCGACCCTCTTTGCCTTTGCGGCGTCGGCCAATGAGGTAGTCGTAACGAATCCCTCCGGACTTCAGATCGCGATCGACCAGGCTTCACCGGGAGACGTCATCCTGCTCCAGCCCGGCACAGTCTATCGAGGCAACTTCAAACTCCGATCAAAGCCGGCCGGCGCGCCGATTACGATCCGGACCAATGGGTCAATTCCCTCGGGCCGCGTAGGCCCCACCGCAACTTTGGCGCGAATTGTCTCCCACAATAGTTCACCCGCGATTGAGTTCCTGCCCAACGCCGACAACTACCGGATCGTGGGCGTCGAGATCACGGTCGAATCGGGAATCTACTCCTACGACGTTGTCAGAGTCGGCAGCTTGGCCGCCACAAGAATTGAAGATCAGCCGGACAACATCGAATTCGACCGCGTCTACCTACACGGGGACTCCTCAGCCGGGTCAAAGCGCGGAATGATGTTAAGCACGAACCGCGTCCGAGTTCGCCGTTCCTACATCTCGGATTTCAAGTCCAAGGGCCAAGACGCGATGGCAATCGCGGTCTGCAATGGCGTTGGCCCGTTCGATATCGACGACAATTACCTGGAGGGCTCCGGGTACGGAATCATTTTTGGCGGCTGCAACAACAATATCCCGGAGATTGTGCCCACCGGAGTAAATTTCTCTAACAACCGCGTTTCCCGCCCCAACTCTTGGAAAAACGAAGGATGGTCGGTGAAGAATCTCTTTGAGATCAAGTTAGGAGCCGGATTTAGGATAGAAAAGAATCTATTCGAAAACAATTGGGCGGACGCCCAAACCGGGTTCGCGATCGTGTTGAAAGCCGTGCCGAACGGACTTGGCCTAGACGGCGAGCCGTTCGCTCGAACGGAGGACATCACATTCAGAGGCAACGTCGTCCGCAACAGCACGCAAGGAATGAACATAATGGCAGTCGACGGGCTTAAGGTTGAAAACAACCTTTTTGCCGGCGTCACTGGACGGTTGTTCCAGCTGCTCAACGAAATGCATGATGTGGAGTTTCTGTTCAACACTGCGTTGGACACCGTAGATGCAGCGTTCGTCAGCCAGATGTCGGACGGAACGCACGTTAGTGATTTCGTGTTACGAGGCAACATACTCAACTTGGGAGCGTATGGCATCAAGGGATCCGGTGTGGCTGGCGGGAACAAGACACTCGCTGCCCACTTTCCAGGAGCGGAAGTCGATGCGAACCTTTTCATCGGCGGCAGTCCAACGGTCTACCCTGCCAACAATTACTTCGTTGCGGCCGTTGAGGACCTCCGCCTATCCGGCTATGCGCTCCCCGACGACAGCCCCTTCAAAGGGATAGTCGGAGGTTCCGATCCCGGGTTCAGTCTGTGGACTGAGCCGCCGCCGCCCCCGACGACGACGAAGGACCCTAAAGTCGTTGTCCCGACGACGACTACCACTACCACTACCACTACCACGTTGTCGACGACTTGCTCCAAGGGATCGCCGACTCTGACGATAGGGCGGCCGGTGAACGTCGACTACAATACCGTTGCTTTTACGATCAACGTTAAGAACACAGACAGCGCAGTGTGCGGGCCAAGTTTGTTTGGAGTGGAAGTTTCGGCTAAGCGGCCCATGTCGATGCAGCTAGACATCACAAGCTACACCGCGACTCTCGATCCAGGAGAGTCGGGACCCATGACCGTAACGGCCTCTTTGGGGTGGCGACGTCCAAGCGGCGAGGCGCAACTTTCAGACCGCGTCACTCGGGAGGAGTTTCCCGCGCCGCGGCTGTCTGAGGTGAGACCAGCCCGAGGGCGGTCAGCCGGCTCGGCCTCTCGCGGCCGGCGGACAAACTAGCAAACCGCCTGCTGGTCGCGGGCGGCTGGCGGCTGTGCTTTGGATGGCCCTATGCTCCGCTAGCCATCTTGATCCGCAACGGGCCAACCAGAGTCATCCGAAGCGGCACGAATCCATCGCGGCAGCGCCCGATGTTCCCTACTTGGCACTAACTAGAAACCAGCGCGAAAGATGCAACGCGCAACTCGCGCGGACATGTTGGCGCCCATCTTCGGAAGATGTTGCCGGAAACAACTACCGATCGCCCGCGCCCTTGACTTGAACCAAGGCACTTCCGCGGTCGCATTCTTACATTGAATCGTTTGCGCGATTGTCGTACTCAGTCCGGCCCTGAGCAGATAGCCGGTGAACGGGTCGACGCCGAGAACAACGCCGCCGGGACGCGACGCCATTCGCCGTCCTCCGTGCGGTGGCGCGCTTCTATTTCGAATGAGAAAGCTCCCTCGGCAAAGGCGCGGTCATCCCACGAAAGCGCGAGCTGATATTCGTGCCTTTCCCTCCGGAATCCTACTTCGAAGACTTGGGGTATTCTCGCCTCCCGCCGAAGAATACGGCAGAAGAATCACCGTGTTCGACGAAAACTCCCTTCGGCATTCCCAGCAGCGCAGCACCGCGTTTCATAGGCGAAGAATCCGCTGTCCTCGATCCAGGGACCGACCGCTAAGTTGTTGAAGAAATTGGTGGACCTGGAGGGGCTCGAACCCTCGACCTCTTCCATGCCATGGA
>CAMPKL010000016.1 GCA_946887065.1 uncultured Bryobacterales bacterium | reverse complement strand
GAGCATAGCGTCGTCGTCATGGGCGGCTTCATCGCCTCCACCGTCGACGGCGTCACCACCACCTTCGGCCGCGGCGGATCAGACTACAGCGCGTCCATCGTGGGCGCCGCGCTCGGCGCCGAGGAAGTGCAGATCTGGACCGATGTCGACGGCGTCATGACGGCCGACCCCTCCTTGGTCGCCGGCGCTTACCGGCTGAAGGTGATGTCCTTCGGGGAAGCCTCCGAGCTCGCCTATTTCGGCGCCAGGGTTCTACACCCGGCCACCATGGCCCCGGCTCTGGAGAAGAATATTCCGATTCGCGTGCTCAATTCGCGCCGACCCGAGAATGAAGGCACGCTGATCGTCGCGGAGGCGGCGCATACGGCTCTGGCCAAGTCGATTGCCTACAAGGAAGGCATCACAATCGTCGACGTCCGCTCCACGCGCATGCTGATGGCCCACGGCTTCCTGGCGCGCCTGTTCGCCGCCTTCGAGCGCTTCAAGACGCCCGTCGACATGATCGCCACATCCGAAGTCAGCGTGTCGCTCACCGTCGATCGCACCGACCGCCTCGATGAAATCATCGCTGAGCTGAAGGGCGTCGCCGAAGTCGAGCGTCGCGACAACAACGCAATTATTTGCGTGGTCGGCGACGGCATTCGCACTACCCCCGGCGTTTCCGCTAAGATTTTCTCTGCGCTGGACGGCATTCTCATCAAGATGATCTCGGTCGGCGCCTCCCGCCGAAACATCGGCTTCGTCGTCGACGAGGCCAACGTCGAAGAAGTCGTCCGCCGGCTGCACCAAGTCTTCTTCTCCGATATCGACGAGGACATATTCGCGTGAGCGACGATAACCCAAACCAGCCGTTGCGGATCGCCCTGGTCGGCTACGGCAAGATGGGCCGCATGATCGACAGCCTCGCCGCCGAGGCGAACTGCGAAGTCCTGCTGCGTCTCGACGAGTTCAACAACGCCGATCGTGCCGGCATGACGCGGGAAGCCTTCGCCGATGTGGATGCAGCCATCGAGTTCTCGACTCCGGCGACGGTTATCGGCAACATCGAGCGCCTGTGCGAGCTGGGCGTCCCGGTTGCAGTCGGCACGACCGGCTGGTACGAGCGTATCGACGAGGTTCGCGCGTTGGCCGGGCAGTCTGAAGGCGGCGTCATCTATGGAGCCAACTTCTCGGTTGGCGTTAACGCCTTCTACCGCGTCGTCGAAGCCGCCGCCCGTGCCTTCGCTCGCGCAGACGACTACGACTGCTGGGGCTACGAAGCCCATCATAAGTTCAAGAAGGACGCGCCCTCGGGTACGATGCTGCGCTTGCTGGAAGTGATGCGCGAATCCGGCTACCAGCGGCCCATCGACGTGGCGACCAATCGGGTCGGCCACATTCCGGGCACGCACGAGTTTGGTTTTGACTCCGAAGCCGATACCATTCGTATCAGCCACACCGCCCGCGGACGCGCCGGTTTCGCCCTGGGCGCTTTGCGTGCCGCGCGTTGGATCTCGTCGCGCCAGGGTTTTCACGAGTTCTCCCAGGTATGGGACCAGATGATTTGAGGATGATGTGATGTTTACAGGTTGCGGTACCGCCCTCGTTACTCCGTTCCATGCGGATGGTTCACTGGACGAGGCGACTCTGCGCAAACTGGTCCGCCGCCAAATCGAAGCTGGGATCCATTTCCTGGTCCCCTGCGGAACCACAGGCGAGAGCCCGACACTTTCCCGGGAAGAGCACCTGCGCGTCGTCGAGATCACCGTCAGCGAAGCCGCCGGCAAGACTCCCGTGCTGGCTGGTTGCGGCGGCTACAATACCGCCGAACTCGTGCACTTGGCCAAGGATCTGCACGCCCTCAAGGTCGACGGACTGCTCTCGGTCACCCCCTATTACAGCAAGCCCGCTCCGGCAGGACTGCTGGCTCACTACGAAGCGATCGCCGCGGCCACGCCGCTGCCGATCATGCTTTATAACATTGCCGGGCGCGCAGCCCGCAACATCCCCACGGCGGAACTCCTGCGGCTCGCCGAGATCGACAACATCATCGGCGTCAAAGAGGCTTCCGGCAGCATCTCGCAAGTCGCCGAAGTGTGCCAGCAGGCGCCCGACGATTTCCTCGTACTGTCCGGTGACGACGCCGTGACCCTGCCGCTGATGTCGCTCGGCGGCCGCGGCCTCATCTCCGTCGCCTCGAACGAGATTCCGGCCCAGATGGCACAGATCTGCAGCCTGGCGTTGGAAGGGGATTTCGCTGCCGCCCGCGCCATCCACCGCCAATGGTATCCGCTCATGGAAGTCAACTTCTGCGAGACCAGTCCCGGTCCCGTCAAGTACGCCATGTCACGCATGGGCCTTCTCGAAGCCAACTATCGGCTTCCAATGGCGCCCATTTCGGCGGAGAATCGAACTAAGGTCGACGCTGTTTTGTCCCAACTGAAACTCACATGAAACGCATCTACGCCGCTGTCCTGCTCGCCGTCCTCTTCGCTTTCGCGCCGGCCGTCGAGGCGCAGCGCGAAGACTGGGTCACTCCTTTTGAGGCGCACCGCGTCGTCGGTCCGCTGTACTACGTCGGCACCTACGATCTGGGAGTCTTCCTGTTGACTTCCGACGAGGGCCACATGCTGATCAACACCGGCCTGGAGGATTCCGCGCCGCTGATCAAACAGAGCATCGAGGACCTCGGATTCGAATATGAAGACGTTAAGGTGCTGCTGACCATGCAGGCCCACTTTGACCATGTCGCGGCCATGGCAACCGTGCAGAAAGAAACCGGAGCCCAAGTTTGGGCAACGGCCGAAGACGCCAAACTGCTCGAAAGCGGCGGCGCCGTCGACTACCTGTTCGGCCCAAAGCCGAGCTTCGCCCCGGTGCGCGTCGATCGCCGCATCCAGGATGGCGAAGTCCTGAAATTGGGCGATCTAGAAGTCACGGTCATTCTCACCCCCGGCCATACTTTCGGCAGCTCCAGTTACTCGGTCACGATCGAGGAAGGCGGCGAGAGTTACAACGTGCTCATCGCCAACATGAACAGCGTGAATCCGGGAACCAAGTTCGCTGGCAACGAGAAGTACCCCAACATCGTCGAAGACTACACGCGTGGGTTCGAAGTGCAAAAAGGTCTCGATGTCGATATTTGGGTCGCCGCGCACGCCTCGCAGTACGGCATGCACGATAAGTACTCACCCGGGGACGACTACGATCCCGAACGCTTCGTCGACCCGCAGGGTTACGAGGAAGCCGTTGCCGAGTACGAAGAGAGGTTTCTCGAACTTGTAGAAGCCGAAAAGTAGGTCCCACAAGGAGCCGCCATGAAGCGCCTGATCGTACTATTGCTCGCTTGCACGGCTGCCGCGTTCGGCCAGAACAACTTGGTCGTCGAAAACGACCAAGTACGCATCCTCAAGGTCACCGTCCCGGCCGATCACACGACCGGATTCCACGAGCACAAGACCAACCGTGTGATGATCTATCTCAATAAGGGAGGCCAGTCGATCATACGCCAAGACGGGCCGACCGACGTGCAGAAGTGGAAGGCCGGCCAGCCCCTCTGGAGCCCGGCCATCGGCATGCATCGCGTGGAACTCGCGGCCAAAGAGCCGAATACGATCGTCGAGATCGAGCTCAAGCAGGCTGGCCCGCCCGCGCCCGCCGCGATGAGCCGGCTGCATCCGCTCAACGCCGACCCCAAGCATAACAAGCTGGAGTTCGAGAACGATCAGGTGCGCGTCTACCGGACCAGGTACAAAGCCGGCGACGATATTCCCACGCACGAGCACCAGAACCCGCGGATCTCAACCTACCTCACCGCCAGCGACACCAGCGACATCGACGGCGCCGGCGTGATAACCCAGACGGTGCACAATGCAGGCGACGTCGCTTGGAGCGTAAGACAAGTGCGCCACCACGCCAAAGCGCTGCGAACCTCGGAAACAGTGGTCGTCGAACTCAAGTGACGAAGCCGCGGGCAAACTCGGCGAAACGGTAAGCGTCGCGCAAGTTGCCTTCCGCCTCCGGCAACTATGCGTCAAAAGGCCGGTTTCCGTTTCGAGGGAGTTTCGCTCATAATCTTGGGGGTTGCTCCTCATGTCACATTTCAGAGTTTTTTTGTGCGGCGCTTTGCTGCTCAGTTACGCGCCGGCGATTTGGGCGCAGGCCGACGTACCCATTCCAAAATCGCAAGTACAGAAGACGTACCCCGCTGAGGCGGCTGCCGCGGGCGAGTCGGCGTTTGTGCAGGACTGCGCATTCTGCCACGGACGCGATACGGGCGGCGGCGAGTCCGGCCCGGACCTAACGCGCTCGATGCTGGTTACGCAAGACGTCGACGGGGACAAGATCGGGCCGGTGATCCGCAACGGTAAGGGCGCGATGCCCTCGTTTCCTGTTTCCGAGCAGGAGTTGGCCAACCTCGTGGCATTCATCCATACGCAAAAAGCCAAGGCCGAGGCGCAAGTCGGCAGCCGTCGCGGAGTCGATACCGAGGACCTGAAGACGGGCGATGTCGGTAGGGGCCGGGCGTTCTTCAACGGCGCCGGGAAGTGCGCGAGTTGCCATTCGCCCACGGGAGATCTGGCTGGCGTTGCTTCGAAGTATCAAGGGCTGCAGTTGATGCAGAGAACGCTCTATCCGCGCGGCGCCAAGGTGATGCTGACGGTGACATTGGCCTCAGGCGAGAAAGTGACCGGCCAACGAGAATATCAGGACGAGTTTACTGTCGCGCTGCGCGATGCCGGCGGGAAATACCGTTCTTTTGCGGCGTCGAAAGTGAGGGTCGAAGCGGATGACCCGGCCCAGGCCCACGTGGCCATGTTGCCGCAGTACACAGACGGCAATTTGCACGACCTGATGACCTATCTGCTGACGCTGCAGTAGCCGGAGACGAGACGACCATGAAGTATCTAGATCTATTCGTGAAGCCGCTGGGGATTGCACTGATTCTGGCCGGATCGCTCGCTGCACAAGACGTGACGCACGAGACCTTGGTGAAGCCGCCGGCGGATTCGTGGCCGATGTATCACGGCGACTATTCCGGCAAGCGTCATAGTCCCCTGACGCAGATCACGCCCGAGAACGTCGGCAACTTGTCCTTGGCCTGGGCTTTTCAGACCGGCGCGGCGACATCGATCAAGGCCTCTCCGCTGGTCGTGGACGGCGTGATCTATTTCAGCGTCCCGGACATTGTTTGGGCGGTGGATGCGCGGTCAGGACGGCAGCTCTGGAAATATCAGTACCCGGAGAACAAGGGTTTTCACATCGGGTCCCGCGGCGTGTCGATGTACAAGGATTGGTTGTTTTTTGTGACGCCGGATTCACACCTGATTTCGCTGAATGCGAAGGACGGCAGCCTCCGCTGGGACGTGGAGGTTGCCGACGCGAAGCGCGGCTACTGGATGACCTTGTCGCCTTTGATTGTGGGCAATCACGTGATGGTCGGTCCCTCGGGAGATTTTGACAATCTGACGGGTTTCTTAAAGGCGATCGATCCGGAAACGGGCGAGACGCAATGGCGTTGGGACAGCACGCCTCCGGCGGGCACGCCGGGCGCGACGACCGGCGGCATGATGTGGATGAGCGGCACTTACGACCCGGAGGCGAATCTCGTCTATTGGGGCACGGGCAATCCAACGCCGGTGCTGAATGGCCGGGTACGTCCTGGGGACAACCTGTACACGGGCAGCATCGTGGCGCTGAACCCGGATACGGGCAAATTGGTTTGGGCTTTCCAGGCGTCGCCGCACGATACGCACGATTGGGATGCGGCTGAGGTGCCGGTCTTGGTTGACGCTGAATTCGACGGACGGCAGCGCAAGTTGCTTTTGCAGGCCTCGCGTAACGGGTATTTCTTTGTGCTGGACCGTTTGACGGGCGAGAATCTGCTGACCAAGCCGTTCGGTCCCGTAAATTGGGCAAGCGGGCTCGACAAGAAAGGCCAGCCGATTCCGAATCCTGATAAGGAACCGGCCTCCGATGGCCGGATCATTGCCCCGGACGAAGCCGGACTGACTAACTACCGCTCGCCCAGCTTCGACCCGGCGACTGGGCTGCTGATTGTCAGCACGCATCCAAGCTACGCGATCTACTTCAACAAAGAGGCCGACGGCGCCTTCGGCTGGGCGGGCGCGGATTACAGCGTTTGGGGTACCGGTGTGCTGAAGGCGATCGACTACAAGACGGGCGACATTCGATGGGAGCACGAGTTGGGCGAGGGCACGCCGGCGGCGGGCATCCTGACGACCGCATCGGGCCTGACCTTCACCGCTGACGTGCCGGGCAATTTGCTGGCGTTGCTCTCAAGCGACGGCAAGACGCTGTGGCACACGTCGGGCGGCGCGCGCATGCAAAGCCAGCCGATAACCTACATGCTCGACGGGCGTCAATACGTGGTGACCGGCATCGGCGGCGTGCTGTTCGCTTGGGCTCTGCCGGAGTAGGCGCCCCGGCCGCGCTGATATACTGACGGCGTCCGCTCCGTACATGGTCAAAGACGGGATTTACTACGGCGTCGGGTTCACGATCGCCGGCCTCCTCATCAGTTTGGCGTTCCATCCGCTTTGGGCGGCGCCGCTGTTCGTGTTGGCCGCGTTCTGCATGAACTTCTTCCGCGACCCGGAGCGGGAGATTCCGGAAGGCCCGGTGGCGGTATCGCCTGCAGACGGGAAGGTAGTGCATGTCCGCCCGCTGCCGAACGGCGGCAAGCGAATCAGCATCTTCTTGAACATCTTCAACGTTCACGTGAACCGGATTCCAGTGGCCGGGGTGATCCGCTCGATCGAATACCGGCCCGGCGCCTTCGTCATGGCGCATCGCGAGACTGCTTCGGAGGAGAATGAGCAGAACACTCTAGTCGTTGACCCCGATGACGCACGAGGCGGGGAAGTGGTGGTGAAGCAGATTGCCGGGCTTATCGCGCGCAGGATCGTGTGCTACAAGAAAACCGGCGACCGGGTTGCCAAGGGAGAGCGGATCGGGATGATGAAGTTCAGTTCCCGGATGGACGTTTTCCTGGGTCCTCAGTGGCGGCTGCTGGTCGCCGAGGGGGATCATGTGGCGGGGGGCAGTTCGGTCTTGGCCCGGCTAGATGAAGAGGATTCAGGCGGTATAGATCATGCGTAAACCCCTACAGGGAGAACGGCCGCCCTACGCGCTGCCGACAATATTTACCGTTGGGACGATCTTCTGCGGCTACTACTGCCTGATGAAGACGGTGCAGGCGATCTCCTTGCCGCCGGAATCGATTGAGTTGGCGTCGCGGTACTACAATCACGCGGCGATGGCGATTGGGTTTGCGGTTTTCACCGACGGCATGGACGGGCGCATCGCTCGGGCAACCGGCGCGGTGAGCGAGTTCGGCAAAGAGATTGATTCGTTGGCGGACTGCATTACGTTTGGCGCGGCTCCGGCGACGTTGGCTTTCGCCTGGGGCGTGCGTTCGCCGGAGTTGCGGCCGGACCTGTGGTTGGCGGATTACTTTCCGGGCCTGGGCTACTTCGTAACTTTTCTGTTTCTGACTTGCGGCGCCGCACGTTTGGCGCGCTTCAACGTGCAGAAGAATCCGATGCCTAAGAATCCGGGGCTGCCGGGCAGACGGTATTTTGTGGGCTTGCCGATTCCGGCCGCAGCCGGCATGTTGGCTGCCGTGATTCATGCTTTGAATGGGCAGCCTATCGTGAGCTGGTGGCCAGGCGGAATTCTTTGGCTTGCGTTGGTGGGCTTCTTGTCGTTCTTAATGGTCTCGAACTGGCGCTATTCGAGTCTCAAAGACGTGAACTTCATGAGGGTCCCTTGGATGGGAGTGATCTTTTTCGCCACGATCATTTACTTGATTTGGAACTTTTCGCAGCCGGTGCTGCTGACGATTGCAACGGTGTTTGTGTTTAGCGGCGTGTGGTCGCGAGCCGTTTGGCTCTTCAAACGGAATAAAGGCGGGCAGCCGGAGGGCGGCAACGAAGCCGAGTCGGCGACGTGAGGTCCGTGGGGACGTGGTGCGCCGCAGTTGTTCTGCTGTCGAGCGCGGGATGCGGCTATCAAGTGGCCGGACGAGCGGATACCATTCCGGACGAGGTGCGCACGATTGCGATTCCGCCGTTTGTGAATAACACGACGGAATTCAAGATCGAGCAGTTCCTAGCCGAGGCGGTAACGCGCGAGTTCCAGACGCGAACACGGTTTCGCGTGGTGAACGGGGAAAACGGGGCGGACGCCACCTTGCGGGCGACTGTACTGACGTTCTTTGCGGTCCCGGCGAACTATGACCCGAACACAAATCGCGCCAGCACGATAAACACCTGGACTCAACTCCATGTGACGCTGTCGGAAAGCGGCTCGGGGCGGGTGCTTTACCAGAACCCGAACATGCAACATCGCGAGCGTTATGAAGTGGCGTCGGATCCGCGCGCCTACATAGAGGAGCGCCAGGCGGCGTTGTCGCGATCAAGCGAGGCGATGGCTCGCGAGCTGGTATCGGCGGTCTTGGAAGGATTCTGATCCCCATGAAGCCGAAGGCATTTACCAAATCGATTCAGGACGGCAAGACGGAAGCGGGGTACTTGTTTCTGGGGAACGAAACGTTCTTCAGGGATCGGTGCCGGCAGGCGTTGAAGAAGGCTGTCATCGGCGACGATGCGGAGGCCTTTGTCGAGATTGACCTAAAGAAAGAATCGTTGACCCGGCTGTGGGACGAGACGCGCAGCTTGTCGCTGTTTTCGACCGCGCGGTTGATTGTCGGCATCAACGCAGAGGCAGTACTGCCGCGGGCGCGGTCGGCGGCGGCCGACGAAGCGCAAGAAGAAATGAAGCGTTACTTCGCGGACCCGACGCCGGGCGTGGTGGTCGTCTTTGAATGCACCAAGTTCGATGCCCGGGAGCGAGACGACAAGGCCAAAGCGGATCGCGTGGCGAATTTTTTCGAGGCGGTCCCGGTGACGGTGGAGATGGATAGGCTCGGAGCTGACGATACGCTTCGTGCCGTGCACGCGCTCGCGGAACGGCGCGGTCTGACTGCCGAGTCGGACGTACTGGCGGAACTGGCGGACATGTTGGGCGGCGACTTGGCGCGCCTGGATAGCGAGTTGGAGAAGTTGTCGCTCTACGCCGGGCAGGCGGGCACGATCACGCGCGCGGATGTGGAGTTGTTGACGCCGGAAGCGAGGCAGGGAGGGGTGTTTGAGCTATCGGAGGCGTTGGCCCGCAAGGACCGTAGCCGGGCGCTGGAGATCGTCAACACGCTGGGCGCGGCCGGGGCGTATTGGCCGATGCAGCTAACGCTGTTGGCGGGATTGTTCCGGCAAGCGCTGGCAGTCCACGAGTTGAACGCCAGAGATTCGCGACAGGCGGTTTCGGCGCTGGGCCGCTACGGCGTGCGGATTTGGCCGAGCCGGGCGCAGCAACTGTTAGGAGTCGCCCGAAAATTTTCGAAGCAGGAACTGGAGAAAGCGCTGACTTGCGTCTTCGAGGCGGATCGAGACCTGCGGCGAGAACGACCCGACGACCGCTTCATCATGGAGCGGCTGATCGTCGAATTGACAGCGTAAAACAGAAACCGCGCCAGGGAGGCGCGGCTGTGAATCCTGGACGGGATCTAGCTTAGGCTGGCTTCAGCTTGTTGGTCCGGATGGTCAGGCGCGATTTGAGGCGATCAGCGCGGCCCTTTTGGATGAGACCCTTCTGAACGGCCTTGTCGAGCGCTCCAACGGTCGCTCCGAGTAAGCCGGCGACTTCGGCGTGATTCCCGCCATCGGCCGCCTTTACAAACTTTCTCAACTGGGTGCGCACCTTTCCACGGTTCTCGCGGTTCACTGCGGCGCGGCTCTCGTTTTGCTTGATGCGCTTGATTGCTGATTTATGATTCGCCATGGCTGCCTGGTTCTGTACGCAAAGAGGGCCCGAATGTTACTCCGGGCCCGCCCGTCGCGCTCAATATTGCTGCTTTGAGAATAGCTTTCCGCTGAATGCGTGTCAACCGGGTTCCAGGGCCTGTGGGCCGTGCTAGCATTCGAGCCATCGGCATGAGCGAACGAGCCGGCTACGTATTGGCGGGAGGACGAAGCTCTCGATTTGGGCGCAACAAGGCATTGGCCGACGTCGACGGCAGACCGATGGCGCTGCATGTGGCTGACCGCATTCGTCCCGTGGTCGACAGCATCGCGCTGGTCGGACCGGCGATCACTTATCAAGACCTCGGACTGCGGGTGATTGAAGACAGCCTGGACGGCTTTGGGCCGGTCGCGGGCATCCTGGCCGCGATGGAGGATTCAGCGGCGCCCTGGGTATTGGTTGTGGCCTGTGACCTTCCGAATATTCGTCCCCAGTTCCTGGAGATGTTGTTTCGGCGGGCGGAGTCGTCGAGCGTTGACGCGGTGATTCCGCTGGCGGCGGATGGGCGGGAACAGCCGCTGTGCGCGGTCTACAACAAGAGCATGGCTGGGCAACTGAGGCAGGCGGTCAAGAGCGGCGTGGCGAAGGTGACGGCAGCCATCGGGGGCGCAGACCTCGCCTACTTGCTGCCGCCGGAGTACGCCGTGCTGGATCCGTCCGGCGAGATGCTGTTGAACGTCAACCGTCCAGACGACTTGCTTAGGCGCCGCTAAGACAGTCGTCGAGCTGAGCTTCGGTGATAGCGCCCGCTTTGATGACGCTCCATTGAGGCAGGGTAATATCGACGGTGGTAGCGGGGAGCCGGTCTGACTCTCCGGCGTCGAGGATTAGGTGGACGCGACCATCCATGGTGCCAAAGACTTCGATGCCGCTACGGCAGGTTGAATGGCCGGAACGATTGGCGCTGGTGGCGATGATCGGCCTTTCCAGGCGCTCGATGAGCCGGTTGGGGACGGCATGGGAATCTTGGCGGACGGCGAGTCTGCCCGAATTCCCGGTGACCTTTAAGGGCAGCAGACGCGAGGCTGAGGTAATGATCGTCAGCGGTCCAGGCCAAAAGCGCCGCGCGAGCAACAGAAACTGTGGACTCAGCGAATCGGCGGCGTAGTCTTCGGCCATGGTCAGCGAATCGACCAGGATGGGCAGTGCGCGATGGAGTTCGCGTCCCTTGGCCCGGAACACGTCAGCGATGGCGCTAAGGTTGAACGGATCGGCCGCCAGCACGTAGCCGCTCTCCGAGGGCAGCGCCACGACGCGTCCGGCGAGGATTGATTCCGCGGCCTTCTGGATGACCTTTTCATCGGACCCGTCGGGCCGCGTTTCGATAATTTGGGTGCGCAAGGGGAAAACCGCACGGAACGCCGACTGGCACAGCGTCTTCGCTCCGATTGTACTCGAACGACCATGGCCGAGGCATCGTTGACCCATATTCACGAACTGCTTCATAATCAGACGGTTGCGTCTTATCGTCTTGGCATTCTGCTTGGTCATCTCAAGTGCGTCGGCGCAGACGCGAGAGGTGGTCGCCCTGGCACGGAGCGAGGCTCCGTTCTTGACCGGCGGGTCGGACGCGCCGGGGGAAGGGAATGTTTTCCAGGGCGAGTCGCTGGACAGCTACTACCTCCCGGTTTGGATCGATTATCGCGATGGGGCGCGCTACGCGTTGGGGGTTGGCTCGGCGGCTCGACTGAGGCTCGAGCGCATCGAGTTGCAGGGCGTTTCGCTGGAGATCGTCGCGCCGGGGCCGACTCGGCGGCCGATCATTGCCGCTTCGTTCACGTTTCGCCCTTCCAGCGATTGCCGGGCGACTGTTTTTCTCGACCGCAGCGATATCGTGACGGCACAGGTATCCACGGGCCGCTTGGAGGTCCTGGACCCCGACGGGAGAGCGCTTGACGCCGTGGAGAGCCAACAAGCCAAGACTTTCACGCGAGATCGCGATGGGGTACGGGTGCAGGAGAATCGCGGTCCGTTAGAGATGGCCCGTATTCTGGTACGCGAACTGAATTACATGCTGCGACTGGAGGAAGCGGCGCCGCCTTTTGGGCGAAAGCGGCGGGAACTGCTGAACCGCTTGGTGGATTCCACGGCCGGGATCTTGATGTCGGATGCTGACGTACGCCAACCTGGCCTGGCCATCGACGAAGGCGCGGCAACCGCCATTGATCCGTTGCGAGTCTTGCGGACAGCTGAGGCGGTGAGCCTAGAAATCCATCATGCGGTCGGCTGGGATCGCTACGGTTGCGGAAAACCGGCTTGCGCGACTGCTGCCGGAGCGAGTGCCGGATATTCCTTCGGCGGGGACCCCCGCCTTATTGTTCCGCAGCCCTTTGGTTGCCAGCTGTGTGTGCCGGAAGATCCGGCAGCACCGTAAGCCGCATCGGCCGGAATCCGCTGTGAACTCTCGACTCGCCAAGGTCGCATTACTGTCGGTTAGCACCGTACTGGCCGTAATCGTTGGGGAAGCCTCGTTACGTTTCGTCTTCCACGCCGTTCCGCAGCTGGAACTGGATATCTACCGCAAGCAGGACGGGCTGTTGCTGCTGCGTCCAAATTTGGAGCGGCGCCATGTGACTCGCCAATGGGACGTGGGCGTGCGGACCAACAGCGAAGGCTGGCGAGACCAGGGGAGCGAGACTTCTTGGGGAATGGTACTGGGGCTAGGCGATTCGTTCGCTTTCGGCTGGGGCGTGGAAGCGCAGCAGTGCTTTTACTCCCTGGTCGAGAAACGCATTGGCGCTGAGGTCACCAACGCAGGAGTCCCAGGTACGGCGACGGTCGATCAGGAGCGACTGCTTGAGGCGCTAATTCCTCACTATCGCCCGCGGTTCGTCGTGTTGGCGTTCTTCGTGGGCAATGATTTCACGGAGACCGGTTTCGGCGGCGCTGAGCGACTTGAGGTTATCGAAGGATTCCTGCATTTGAAGCCGATCGAGGGCCAAGACCCCCAGAGATCTTGGGTGCGACGGTTGGCGAGTAGGTCGCATATTTTGCAACTGCTCCGCGCGATGCAGTTCCGGATGGGAGGGAGTACGCAGCCGAGCGGCCAACCGCGGAATTGGGACGCTTGGATGCGCGAGTTCGCACAGGTTCACTTGCAACGGCCTTCCGCTCGGGCAGAGGAGGCGATTCAAACGACGCTGGAGAGCCTGGACCGGATCGCGGATCGTTGCAGCCGGGACGGCATACGGCTTGCGGTTCTGGCGATACCGCGAAGTTTCCAAGTTGAAGAGCGCGAACGAGAAGAGATGCAAACGGCTCTCGGGCTGACATTGGAAGACCTGGACATGGATAAGCCGCAGCGGATTTTGCACGAATGGGCTGCGAGGAAGGATGTGGTGCTGGTCGACCCGCTCGACGATTTCAAGGCGAGGCAGGCGACCGGAGCGAGGCTTTACCACTCACCCGACGCTCATCTGACGGCCGCGGGCCACGCAGCGGCAGCCGAAGCCCTTGCGAAGGCGCTCGCGGCCCAGGCTAAGCTGTGAAGACCATGATTCTGGTCACCGGCGGAGCAGGCTACATCGGCAGCGTATGTGCGGAACAACTCCTGGCGAGGGGCTACGAGGTTTGCGTCTTCGACAACCTCAGCCGCGGCCATCGTGATGCCGTACCTCGGGGAGCTGAATTCGTAGAGGCGGATCTGGAGGACCGCGCGGCCATCGGCGACGTTTTTCGCGATCGGCCGATCCGCGCCGTTATGCACTTTGCGGCGTGTGCCCTGGTCGGCGAGTCGATGGAGAAGCCGAACCTCTACTTCCGCAACAATTTCGGGAACGCGCTGAATCTGCTTGAGGCGACGGTTGCGGCCGGCGTGGACCGTTTCGTATTCTCGTCGACCTGCGCGATTTTCGGCGACCAGGTCGCCCCGCCAATAGAAGAGGATGCGCCCAAGGCCCCGGTTAATCCTTACGGCGAATCGAAGTTGGCTTTTGAGAAGGCCCTGGAGTGGTCGAGGCGAATCCACGGATTGAATTACTTTGCGCTGCGCTATTTCAATGCGTGCGGAGCGACGAAAGAGAGAGGCGAGCGGCACGAGCCGGAGACGCACCTGATTCCGCTGGTCTTGCGCGCCGCAACAGGACTTACTGATGGAATCCGCATTTTTGGCGACGACTATCCCACGCCCGACGGGACTTGCATTCGCGATTACGTGCACGTGTTGGACTTGGCGGATGCGCACATACGTGCCCTGGAAGCCCCCGACGAAAAGAGCGGTTGCTACAACGTCGGCGTGGGCCGAGGCGATTCGGTACTTGAGGTGATCGAAGCTGTGCGCAAGGCGACAGGAAAAGACTTTCCGATCATCGTGGCCCCCAGGAGGCCGGGCGACCCGCCGGAGTTGGTGGCGGCGAACGCGAAGATCCGACGGGAGTTGGGTTGGGAGCCGCAGCACGACATCCACTCGGCGGTTAGCAGCGCTTGGGAGTTTTTCCAGCGAGAACTATGAGCTCGGCGGAACAGACTCGGGAGTTCTATGAGCGCTACGCCGAGGAGCATGTTCCCTATCACCGCAGCCCGCACGGTCTAAAGCGCCTGATCCTCTCGTTCCTGCCTTACTGGTCCTATCGTGAGTGGCGGTTTTGGGAGCGGACGGTTCCACTGGGCGCGCAGATCCTGGATCTAGGATGTGCGCGGGGCCGCGAAGTCTTTCGCGAACGGGCGTCGTTCGTCGTGGGTTTGGACATGGCGCGCAACGCTTTAGGCGAGTGCGCGGCGCACTATGACGGAGCGCTGGAAGGGTCGCTGACCGCGCTGCCGGCAGCCGACGAGAGTTTCGATTGCGTAGTGAGTTCCCATGTGCTGGGACATGTTCCGGCGGACGAGAAGGATCAAGTCTTGAGCGAGATTCGTAGGGTGCTGCGGCCGGGAGGCGTGAGCCTGCATGTAGTGGAAACGGACAGCCGCGGTTGGTTGATGGAAGAGGCGAAGGCAGAGCCGGTGCTCTATCAGCGATATCTGATCGATCAAGACGGCCATGTCGGACTGGAGTTGGGGTCCGCGGTCGTCGCGCGGTTTGAGCGCGCGGGACTCACTGTGGAGGAGGTCGAGACGTTGGCGGACAGCGACGTCCATCCTCGATTGGCGATGAAGTGGTTTGGCGGCGAGTACCGGCAAGCATCGCGGCAGTTGGGAAGACTGGCGGCGCGGAGCGAATCCGTCTTGGGCAATCCCATCCGGCTAGCTTGGGAAGAGCTGCGTTTAGGCCGCCGCGGACGGCACCTAGAGCGAGCCGAGCTGGATGAGGCTCTGTTTGTGTCCATCGTGACTCGGAAGCCCTCGCTGAGTTCGGCTCCGTCGGGGCGGGCCTAGAAGGCGCTTTGGTATCCTCCAAGAAATGCAGTTATCGGAGCTTTACACGGGGTTAGGTCGGGAACGCTTCGACGCGGTGCTGGCCACGGTATCCATAGGGTCGCTAAAGACCTTCAAACTCTATGACACCTTCAAGATCCGCACGCATTTGTCGAAGTTGAATCGAGAGCGGTTGAAGAATGCCGCGCCGAAACTGTGGACGCGCATCGAGCAGGGCGATGAAGACCTGGCGAAAGAAATCGCGCAAGGCGCGTTGGTCTCACACATGGATTTCGTCGTCGAGGCCTTGGACTTTTTAGAGATCCCCCACGACGGGCACGGGTTCTTCGATAAGGACGCCGAGGCGAGCGAGAAGCTCGTGGATGGTTGGCAGGCTCGCCTTTACGGGGAGTTCCGCGGGAAGTACCCGGAGGCGCTGGTGTTGCTTTACGTCAACCACTTGGACTGGGAGATGGGCGAGCCAACGGCGGCGTTCACAGGCTGACCGAGAATTGCGACAACAGGAGCTACATGGCCAAGAAGAAGATTGGAATCCTAACGGGCGGCGGCGATGTCCCCGGTCTCAACGCCGTGATCAAATCGGTCACCTACGGAGCGACGGGCCGCGGCTACGAGGTGGTGGGCATCCGGCGAGGTTGGAAAGGACTGGTCGCCCCGACTTGGGAGCGGGGCCGCGACAAAGATTACTTTATTGACTTAGACCGCGACAACACACGCACGGTCGATCGGAGCGGCGGCACGTTTTTGCATACTTCGCGGACCAAGCCTTCGAAGACGAAGCTGACGGATGTCCCCGAGCATTTGCAGGCACGAATGGGCGAGTTTAAGTCTCCGGCCGAAGGGCAAGTGGACCTGACGCCGGTGGTACTGGAGAATTTGGAGCGCCTGGGAGTGGATTATCTGATCCCGATCGGCGGCGACGACACCTTGAGCTACGCCGACCGGTTGAACAAGGAAGGCTTCCCCATGGTCTGCGTGCCGAAGACGATGGATAACGATGTTCGCAATACGGAGTATTGCATCGGGTTTTCGACAGCGTTGACCCGGGCCGTCGACAGCATCGAGCGGCAACAGACGACGATCGGCTCGCACGAGCGCGTGGGCATCTTCCGCATCTTTGGCCGCGATGCGGGTTTCACGGCGCTGTACACGGCTTACATCACCAGCAACCGCTGCTGCATCCACGAACACGAGTTTGAGTTGGACAAATTAATTGACCTGCTCACCGTTGACAAGAAGAACAACCCGTCGAACTACTCGATTGTGATTCTGTCGGAAGGGGCTACTTGGAAGGGCCGCGAAGTGCAGGAATATGGCGAGCCGGACGCCTACGGGCATCGTAAGAAAATGAATGTGGCTGAGGCCTTCAGCGATGAGATCAAGCGCGCGCGCGGCTTTGAGACCGTTGTCAGCGATTTGACCTACGATTTGCGGGGCGGCAAGCCCGATTCGTTAGACCGGATGGTGGCGACGACCTTCGCGACGATGGCTGTGGAATGCATTGCCGACGGGGGCAGGGGCAAAATGACGGCGATTCAGAGCGGCCGCTTTACAATGGCGGATCTGCCCGACGCAAGCCGCGGCCCGCGCAGCGTCGATGTCGAGACGATGTATAACGTCGATCGTTACCGTCCGAGC
>CAMPKL010000015.1 GCA_946887065.1 uncultured Bryobacterales bacterium | reverse complement strand
GTTGTGTAGGCGTGGTCTTTCTTGACGACGCGCGGCAGCGGCAGGTGCGGCGTCAGGTGCTCCTTGACCGCAACCGGTCCGGCGCCAGGGCCGCCGCCGCCATGGGGCGTCGAGAACGTCTTGTGCAGATTGAGGTGCATGACGTCGACGCCGAAATCGCCGGGACGAGCCCAGCCGACGAGCGCATTCATGTTGGCGCCGTCCATGTAGAGCTGCGCGCCGCGCGAGTGCAACAGTTCCGCCACCTTGGCGATGTCTTCTTCGAAGATGCCGACCGTGTTGGGGTTGGTCATCATCAACGCCGCAGTGGTGTCGTCGACAGCCTGCTCCAATGCAGCGAAGTCGATGAGACCCCGGGAGTTCGAGGGGATCTCTTTGACGTCGTAGCCGGCCATCGCTGCTGTCGCCGGATTGGTGCCGTGCGCGGAGTCAGGAATGAGCACCGTCTTGCGTGCGTCGCCTTGCGCTTCGAGATACGCGCGAATCATCAGAATGCCGGTGAGCTCGCCGTGCGCGCCGGCCGCGGGCTGCAGCGTGACCGCGTCCATGCCGGTGATCTCGGCCAGGTACATCTCCAAATCGTGCTGGATGCGTAACGCGCCCTGCGCCAAGCGTTCCGGCTGATACGGATGCGCCCAAGCCAGACCATCGAGCCGCGCGACATATTCGTTGACGCGCGGGTTGTACTTCATCGTGCACGAGCCCAACGGATACAGCCCTAGGTCGATCGCGTAATTCCACGTCGAAAGCCGGGTGTAGTGGCGAATAACGTCGACTTCGCTGACTTCCGGGAAGTGCTGGATCTCCGTGCGCACGTTGGCCTCGCCAAGGACGGCCTGCGGATCCACAACGGGAACATCGAGTTCGGGCAACTGATACCCGGCCTTGCCGGGTGACGAGCGCTCGAAGATCAGCGGTTCGTTCTGTGTTTGGTGCGGTCTTACTTTCTTGATCATGGCAGCGCCGAATCAGAACGCTTCAGCGAAACGATCCATCTCTTCGCGCCGGTTCATCTCCGTCGCGCAAACCAACATCGCGCCTTCAAGCGGCCCGCCCAGTTCATATCCGCCGACAACCTTCCTGGCCAGCGCACGCCTGTTCACGTCAGCCGCCGTACCGCCCATGGGGCGGACAACGAACTCATTAAAGTACGGACCGGTGAACTCCAGCCGCGCCCCTCTATCCCGAAGAACCGCTTCCAAGTAGCGCGCTTTGGCGATGTTCTGCTCCGCCAACTCCCGAAGGCCGGCCTTGCCGAAGACCGTCATATAGATCGTCGCCATCAGCGCGACCAAGGCTTGGTTGGTACAGATATTCGACGTCGCTTTGGCGCGGCGGATGTGCTGCTCGCGCGTGGAAAGCGTCAAGCAAAACGCTCGCCTGCCGTCCGCGTCAACCGTTTCGCCCGCCAACCTTCCCGGCATCTGGCGGATGTACTTGCTCTTCGCCGCCAGCACGCCGCACGAGGGCCCGCCGAACGACGGCGGATGCGCGAACGACTGCATCTCTCCGGCGACGATATCGGCGGCGGTCGGCGGTTTCACGATCCCCATCGCAACCGATTCGGTAAACATCACGATCAGCAACGCGCCGTGACGGTGCACGCGTTCGGCGATCTCTTCAATCTGCTCGACGATGCCGAAGAAGTTCGGCGATTGCACGATCAACGCGGCGGTTTGGTCGTCCAACTGCGATTCCAAGTCCGCTAGGTCAAGTTGGCCGGTCTCGCGGTCGTACTTCACCTGATGCCGGGGCGACTCCAAGTGCTTCAAGTAGGTGTCGAGAACCTCGTTGTACTCCGGGTGCAGCGACCCGGCGACCAGCAGCTTGTCGCGCCCGGTGATGCGAATCGCCATCATGGCCGCTTCCGGCGTCGCGGTCGAACCGTCGTACATCGAAGCGTTCGCCACATCCATGCCGGTGAGTTGAGCCGTCATCGTCTGAAACTCGAAGATCGCCGTCAGGACTCCTTGCGAGATCTCGGCCTGATAGGGCGTGTAGGATGTGAGAAATTCTCCGCGCGTCACCAGCGAATCGATCACCACTGGACGAAAGTGACGATACGATCCCGCGCCGAGGAATGACGCATACTCCGCCGCGCCCTCTGCAGCCCGCGCCTTGAAATAGTCGATGATCTCGTATTCGGAGCGGCCATCCGGAATGTTCAGCGGGCGGTTCAGCCGCAACTGGGACGGCAAATGAGCAAACAGTCCCTCCGGCGTGCTGTGACCCAGCGACCGCAGCATCTCTTGGCGTTCTTGGGGGCTCTTAGGAAGATATCGCAAGCGATTAGGACTCCGTCTCGGCGCCGACGTACTGTTGGTAGTCCTCGGCCGACATGAGCGAGTCCAACTCTGCTTTGTTGGCTATCTTGGCCTTCACGAGCCAGCCATCGCCGTGCGGGTCTTCGTTGATCTTCTCGGGTGCATCGATCAGTTCCTCGTTGATCTCGACGACGTCGCCGCTAATGGGCGAGTAAATGTCGGAAACGGCTTTAACGGACTCGACCGTTCCGAACGTCTGCCCTGCATGCAGCTTGGCGCTAACCTGAGGCAATTCGACAAAGACGACGTCGCCCAGCTGATCCTGCGCATGGGAGGTGATGCCGATCGTGGCCACTTCTCCCGCGACGCTCACCCACTCGTGTTCCTTGGTGTAGCGGTAGTCCTTCGGATACATAAGTCGTCTCTTAGTCCTTCTTTCGCGAGTAGAAAGGCAGCGGCACGATTTCGGCCTCAACGCCTCGGGTACGCACCTGGATGTCGATCGCGCCGCCGCTCTTGGCGGCATCGATTTGCAACAGAGCCATACCGATATTCTTTTCGAGGAAAGGCGCCGGCGATCCGCTGGTCACAAAGCCGATCTGCTCGTTTCCCTTCATCACAGGGTAGCCGTCTCGAGCGATTCCCCGCCCCCTCATTTCAAAACCGATTAGCTTGCGCGGCACGCCGTCTTGCTTTTGCTTGAGCAATGCGTCGCGGCCGACGAAGTCACCCTTATTCAGCTTCACGATCCAGCCAAGGCCGGCTTCCAGGGGCGTGATGTCTTCGCTGATTTCGTGACCGTGCAGCGCCATCGCCGCCTCCAGCCGCAGCGTATTGCGGCAGCCCAGGCCACACGGAAGAATATCGAACTCGGCTCCTGCGTCCAGCAACTCGTCCCACAGGCGTTCCGCTTCGTCCGGCGCCACGTAGATCTCGAAGCCGTCTTCCCCCGTATAGCCCGTTCGCGCGATGATCGCCGGCGCGCCAGAGACCTTGCCCTCGGTAAACCAGTAATAGCGAATGTCGCTCAGCGGCGTATCGGTCAGTTTCTGTAGGGTCGCCAAACCCTTTGGCCCTTGAACGGCGATCTGCGCATAGCGATCGCTCACGAACTGGGCATCCGCTCCGGGCGACTGATTCAGCGATTGAATCTGCTCGAAGTCCTTTTCCTGATTGCCGGCGTTCACGCAGAGAAAAAATCGCTCATCCGAGAATCGATGGACCAGCAGATCGTCGATGAATCCGCCTCGCTCGTTCAGCAAGCCGCTGTACTGGGCCTGCCCATCCTGAAGGCTGGCTGCCCGGTTCGACGTCGCTAGCTCTACTAGATCAAGCGCTTGCGGCCCGGCGATCTCGATCTCGCCCATGTGGCTGACGTCGAACAATCCGACCGACTGGCGGACCGCCATGTGCTCGGCAACGATACCCGAGTACTCGACCGGCATGTCCCAGCCGCCAAAATCCGTCATCCGCGCTCCCGCGGAGCGGTGAACGGCGTTCAGGGGAGTCTTCTTAAGCGTTGCTTCTGCGGCGTCTGCGGCCATTGAGGAGGAAAAGACCCTCAAGCTAGCACCGCTGCGACAAACGTGTCAACGAATGGAACAGGATCGACTGGTTGCGTTGTTCTACCACCCGGCAAAGGTTCGCAACCCGGCTAAAATAACAGCGGGAATGCTCACTGGACGCCGCACGCTCGCCCTCGATTGGGGCAAGGCCCGCATCGGATTGGCCATCACCGACGAGAGCGGCGTCTACGTGCAGGCTTTGCCGACGCTCCATCGCAAGAATCGAGCAACCGATCTAGGCGCGTTGAGCCGGATCATCGAAGACAATGGCATCTCTACCCTCGTCGTCGGCGCGCCACTGCACTTGGACGGCGCCGTTAGTGCGTCATCCTCGCAAGCCGAACAACTGGGCCGGACTTTGGCCAAGCGTTGCGGCATCGAATTAGTTCTGTGGGACGAGCGGCTCACCAGCGTGGAGGCCGAAGAAATCCTCGCCCAACGGGGCGGCAAGCGGAAGCCCGGCGACGTCGATCGCGTTGCCGCCGCCCTCATCCTCCAAAGCTATATCGAGAATCGGCCCGCGCCGGCCGCTGAAGGATCTTGCTGACAGATGTTTCGGTTCCTGCGCAACAGCCTCGCTCTTGTCCTGCTCGTCGCAGCGGTCGCCGGAGCATTTCTCTATTCGGAACTCAACAAACCCTATGGGGACTTCCCCGAGCCAGTCGTTTTCGAATATGTGCGCGGCGCATCGGGGAATGAGACGGCCGCCGCATTGGAAGAACTGGGCGTCGTCCGTTCGCGATGGCATTTTCTGGCTGCGCGCGCCCTGCGGCCCGGAGCCGTCCTCATGGCCGGCGAGTACCGTTTTGACGCTGCCGATACTCCGGCGGGTATCGTGTCCAGGTTTGCGGCGGGGGATGTCTACCTACGACCCCTCACGATCCCCGAAGGCCTGACGAGATTCGAAGTCTCCAGCCTGGTAGCCGCGGCCGGTTACGCCGGCGAGGACGAGTTCTTGCAACTCACCGCCGACCCAACGCCTATCCAAGATCTCTTCCCCGAGGCGAAGTCGCTGGAAGGCTTGCTGTTTCCCGAGACCTACAGCCTGGCCAAGACGGCCACCGGCGAGCAGATCCTGGCGGCGATGCTGGCCAACTTCCGCCAAGCTTTCGAAGCCGCTTCGCGCGACGTGGAGACCGATCTGAGCCCCTATGAGACGTTGACCCTAGCGTCGTTGATCGAGAAAGAGAGCGGCGTGCCCAGCGAGAGACCGCTGATCTCGGCCGTCTTCCACAACCGGCTGCAGCGCGGCATGCTGCTGCAATGCGACCCGACGATCATATACGGACTGATCCTCGAGGACCGTTACCGCGGCACGATCCTCCTCGACGATCTGAAAGATCCCCATCCCTACAACACTTACGTGCACGCCGGTTTGCCGCCCGGCCCGATCGCCAACCCCAGCGCGGAATCGTTGCGCGCCGCCCTGGCGCCTGCCGACTCGGACTACATCTTCTTCGTCGCCAATCCCGGCGGCGCGGGCGACCACTCCTTTTCCTCCACGCTCAACGAACACAATCAAGCCGTGGCGCGCCTGCGCGCCTCCCGCGGCACGCAGTGACCCCGCCGGGCAAAAAGCCGTCGATGCGCAGCGTAGTCGCCGAATTTGTCACTCATAACGCCGGCGCCGAGATCGGGCAAGAAGCCCTCGAAGCTCTGCGCAAGCACATCGCCGCGCAACGAGGCGTCGCGCCGCCCAGCCGTCCGGCAGTTTTGGAACTCCTGCTGGCGACCGACGCGCGGATTAGCCCCTCGATCGGCGGTTTCGCGCCCGACCTGCGGGGCCGCGTCCATATCGGCGACGCCGACTCCGCGGCAGCTTCATTGGTCGACATGACCAACGAATACGCGCAAGCGCGCAAGGCCGGCGACTCAGCTCGGGCCGCCGATTGCCGCCGCGCGGTGCAGCATGGTCAGCGCAGACTCCTGTTCCTGTTGGGCCGCCCGAATCTGTCCGCTGAAAAGCGTCGCGAGAAGTCCGAGCTGCGGGAGTGGTTTCGCGTCTGGCTGGAAGCGCCCGAATTGTTCCCCGATTGGGTTCTCCTGAGGCGCCGAAGTGCTGCCAACTGATTGTTATAATGAGGCGTTGCTTCCCCATAGATCGACCACGATCTCCCGTCTGAAAACCCGAACGCTCCCTTTACTGCTCGCCCTGGCCGCGACAACTACCGGGTGCCTTTATCGGACGAGAAACATCGCTCCGCCCCTGGTTGCCGCGCGCACCGCGACGCTGGAAGAGCTTTTGCCCAAAATCGAGCGTTTCGGGGCCATCGAGACATTGCGCGCCGAGGCTGATCTCGGCTTAACCTATCTCGACGACGCCATGGATGATGCCACAACGCTCAGGGACGTGAGAGGATTCATCCTCGCCGAGCGTCCCGATCACGCACGAATCCAAGCGCAAATGCCGGTCACCCATCAGACCGCTTTCGACATGGTCTCGGACCAGGATAAGTTCAGCGTTTACCTCGTTTGGCGCAAGCGCTTCCTGCAGGGAGATACAGCCTTCGATGTGCGGTCTGAGAAGCGAGCCGAAAACATTCGCCCTCAGCACGTTGTCGAGCCCCTGCTGATTGATCCGCCGCAACCTGGCGAAACGGCCGCTCTCGACAACCTGGTTCGCAACGGGCGGCTGTATCACGTCGTCGTCTTTCGTCGGCAAGAGGGCGAGCACGAGGTGATCACACGCAAGTTTTGGTTCGACCGTGCCGACTTGCAGCTTGGCATCCTCGAAATTTACGACGGCGACGGCAACGTCGCGACCCAAGCCTCCTACTCCGAGTGGAGCGAGAGCAACGGCCTGCCGTATGCGGCAAGCGTCGCCATCACCCGTCCAGCGGATGGCTATAGCCTCGTCGTTCACATGCAAGACCCGGGTCTGAACGCTTCTCTGCCTCCTGAAGCTTTCACTCTCGACCCGCCGCCCGGCATCGAAATAGAACGGGTGGGCGACGCAGGCCAACCAACGTCAATGCTAAGCGTCCGATAATAAGAGCCCAGTGTCCTCCTCACAACCGATCCTTGAAGTCCGAGGCCTGAAGAAAACTTTCCACATGGGCGAAGTCGACGTGCACGCGGTGCGCGGCGTCGACCTCGTCGCTCAAGCCGGAGAGTTCATCGCCATCGTCGGACCATCCGGCTCCGGCAAGTCGACGCTTTTTCACGTCATCGGCGGCCTCACTCCGCCATCTTCAGGCTCCGTTCTCATCGAAGGCCAAGACCTCGCCGGCATGTCCGAACGCCAGCGGACCGAACTGCGCAAGAGCGCCGTCGGTTTCGTTTTCCAAAAGTTCAATCTCTTGCCGACGTTGACCGCCCGCGAAAATATCGAGATCGCCCGCGACATCGCCGGCAACCACAGCCCGATTAGCGACGACTTCAAAGACGTGGTGAAGATCCTCGGGATCGACAAGCGCCTCGACCACAAGCCCTACGCTTTATCGGGCGGCGAACAACAGCGCGTCGCCATCGCCCGCGCCATCGTCAATCACCCGCGCATTCTGCTGGCGGACGAGCCGACCGGCAATCTCGATACCGCAAACTCCGAACTCGTGCTGACCACGCTCAAACAGCTCAATCAGGAACTCGGTCAGACCGTCTTGATGATTACCCACAACCCCGAAGCGGCCGCCTTCGTATCGAATCGTCGAATCGAAATGCTCGACGGCCTGATCAAGCGCGACGCTTGGAGTTCCGAGGCATCTTCCTTACATTAAACGCCTTACCTCCGCTGGTACGGTCGAACATCCCGTGCCGTACCTCAGTTCCATTGACCCTTTTTTCGTTCCGGCCGCATAGTGAAGCCAACGGGACTGCCGGCACGGAAATGCAACTCAACTTGATCAGTGCGGTGCGCGGTTTGTTTTCGGCGACGCCGCACGGCGCGAAGAGCGGTCCAGGCACAGGCCCGGCAAATGTCGCCGTGCTCTCCATGCCCTCCTGGGCTGGGCGCAGGGTCCGCCATCAAGTTCAGATCATCGACAAACAAGAAGACCAAGCCACGGTCTGGTCGCCCGAGTACGTGGACGTCGGCGAAAACGTCTGGATGGAAGACAGCGAACGCGCCGTCAAGTGCATCGTCAAAGCCTACGTCGCTACTGGCGGCGGCTACCGGTTAAAACTCTCGGTCAGCGGCAAGACCCGCCGGTCGGCTGAACGCACGCCGTGTAACAACCCCGGCGATCTGGAGTGGGTCGATGGACTCACGCGTGTCCGCTGCCCCGTGCGCGTCACCAACCTGACTCAAGACGGAGCCCAGGTCATGCTCTCGCGCCCTGCGCCGGAGATTCGCTCCGTCCGTCTGCAGTTCAATGGCCGAGCCGAAGTCGGCACGATCCGCTATTGCGTGCAGATTGGCACATCCTACCTCGCCGGCATCGAGTTCGTTTAGCCTCGTCGCCCGCCTGCAACCCACCGGCAGCTTTCTGATAACCTAGGCCCCTCGGGGCGGGACCTAGAGTGCGTGTTGCAGTTTACGGCGCGGGAGCGATCGGAGCCTTGCTGGGAGCCCGCCTAGCCGAGGCCGGTTGCGAAGTCTCGTTGGTCGCCCGCGGCAAGCACCTGGAAGCCATTCGCCGCGATGGCCTGCGCATCGTCAGCGACGACTTCGGCGATCAGACTTACCGCCTCAAAGCCAGCGATTCGCCCGCCGAGATCGGCCCCGTCGATTACGTAATCCTGGGCGTCAAAGCGCACGCCCTCACGCAGATCGCCCCGCTAGTCGGACCGCTCGCCAAGCCCAGCACAGCCTTCGTCAGCACCCAGAATGGCCTGCCTTGGTGGTACCGCCCCGACGGCGATACCCGTCTCGAATCGGTGGACCCCGGCGGCGTCATCGCCGCGCACATGCCCTTGGAAAAGTCCATCGGATCGGTCGTCTACGTCAGTTGCAGCGTCGAAGCCCCTGGCGTGATTCGTCATACGCATGGCATTCGCCTGCCATTGGGCGAGCCCGACGGCTCCGGCAGCGAACGCGTCAGGGCTCTGGCGGACGCCTTCAGCCGCGGCGGCCTCAAGTCTCCCATCCGTAACGCGATCGATGCGGAACTGTGGATGAAGTTGATGGGCAATGCGATCTTCAACCCGCTCAGCGCACTGACTCGCAAAACGCTGGTCGAGATGACCGAGCATCCGGCGACCGCGGCGCTCATCCTCGACGCCATGGCCGAAGTCAACGAAACCGCCTTGGCCGTCGGCATGAACATCGGCGTGTCTCCTGAGAAACGCCTCGAAGGCGCGCGCCAAGCCGGCTTTCACAAACCGTCCATGCTCCAAGACCTGGAATCCGGCCGCACTCCCGAACTCGATCCGCTCACCGGCGCGGTCATCGAGTTGGCCGCTCGTCACAGCGTTGTCACGCCGCGGCTGCAGACGGTATATGCCGCGGCGAAACTCCTTTTCGAGTCTTCGCGCACCCCGCCCGGCGCTGCTCATTGACGCCCCCTGAGGGCTCGGCTATAGTCGGGTCAAGAAGCAACTGTTTGACCAGCGCTTCGTAAATCTTGGCAACGATACAAGTCAGCCTCACCAAAGGAATCGAACCCCTCTTCGGCACGCATGACGAAAACATCCGTTTTCTTGAGTCCTCGCTTGACGTAAAAACCCTGCTCCTCGAGAACGCTCTCGAGATTACCGGCGAACCTGCCTCGCTGGAACGCGTCCGCGACATCCTCAACGACTACGACACGCTCGTGCGCGAGGGTCACAAGTTCAACAACGGCGACGTCAAGCACTTCCTGCGGATACTCTGCGAAGACCCCGGCGTTTCGTTCCTCAACCTAGTCGCCAGCAGCCGTCAACGAACCGTCGGACTGAAGAAGCTGGCGCCTCGCGGCGTCAACCAGATGCGCTACCTCGAAGCAATGGACCGTTGCGACATGGTTTTCGGCATCGGCCCCGCCGGCACGGGCAAGACTTATCTCGCCGTCGCCCAAGCCGTCTCCCAGTTACTTAGCAAACAAGTCAGCCGCATCGTGCTCACCCGTCCCGCCGTCGAGGCCGGCGAGCGCCTCGGATTTCTGCCCGGCACCTTGCAACAAAAAATCGACCCCTATCTGCGCCCTCTCTACGACGCCCTCCACGACATGCTCGACCCCGAGCGCATTGAGCGCCTAGTCGAGAAGAACGTCATCGAGATTGCGCCGCTCGCCTTTATGCGCGGACGTTCGCTCAACGAAAGCTTCATCATCCTCGACGAAGCCCAAAACACCACCGTCGAGCAGATGAAAATGTTCATCACCCGCCTCGGGTTCGGATCGAAGGCCGTCATCACCGGCGATATCACCCAGATTGACCTGCCCCACGGCAGACGCAGCGGATTATTGGACGCGATCGATGTCCTGCCCCAGGTCGAAGGCATCTCGTTCCAGTACTTCAGCGAGCGGGATGTCGTCCGCCACGATCTCGTCCAGCGCATCATTCGGGCCTACGAGCGATATAATCAGAAGAGCCTATTCCCAACCAAGGGCGGAGTCAGCGACCCAAGTCAGCCTGACCCGGCCGATGAATAGAGCTCATGGGCACAGATTCCAGCGACGGACCTTGTTGGTACCAAAACCGCCAACGCAGGATTAGCATCGACGATACCCAGGTAGTCGCCTTCCTCAATCGGCTTGCGGTGGACCTGGCCCAGCGCCGCGAATTCGCTGTGCTGGTGAGTTCCGACGACGCCGTCCGTGCGGCGAACCGTCAATTTCGCGGCATCTCGAAAACGACCGACGTACTCTCATTCCCGGACGGCGAGGACGGCAGGCTCGGCGATATTTTGATCTCCGCCGGCCGCGCTCAAGCGCAAGCCGCGCGCTACGGCCTCAGTGTGGAAGACGAACTGAAAACATTGGCATTACACGGGCTCCTGCATCTGCTCGGCTACGATCACGAGACCGACAACGGCCGGATGGGCGCCCGCGAAACCAAGCTGCGCAAGCGTTACGGACTGCCCAGCGGACTGATCGAGAGGGCCCGCTCGTGATCGCCCTCGAAATCGCCATCGGCGTCGTGTTGTGCGGCGTGTTGATTCTCTCCTCTTACCTCAGCACGCTGTATATCGAGTCGCTTCGGTTGCGTCCGCACGCCGAGGCGCGGGCGCTCGATTACTCCCAAGAGCACGTTCTGCCGCGATTGAAGGTCTCGGCGCGGGAGGGCGTCCGGGGCTACTCGCTCGTGCGGCAAACAAGCCTGATCCTGCTGACGGCCGACGCTACGCTACTGGCGGCCGCCGACGGGATTACTCTCGCCACGGTCGCCGAGGCGCTGCTGACCACCCTGGGGTCCATGCTGTTGTTCGCCCACATCGTTCCGAATCTGCTCATCACGCGGACTTCCGGCCGTTGGGCGATGCCTTTCGTCCCAATCGCCCGCGTTCTGTCGTGGGCGATTCACCCCTTCGTCCTGCTCACTAGCTTCGTCGCCTCGGTCGCCGAGTTAGGCAACGGCAGCGCCGACGATGCCGAACTCGACGAAGGCTCTGAACTAGACGCCTTGCTCGATGCCGGACAAGAAGAAGGGCTCTTCGAGGAAGAAGACCGCAAGCTCATCCAGTCCGTCGTCGACTTCGGCGATAAGACTGTGCGCGAAGTCATGACCGCCCGGCCCCGTATCATCGCCATTGAAGCCCGCTCCACCGTTGAGGAACTGCGCCAGCTGCTCATCGAAGAGGAACATTCCCGCATTCCCGTCTACGAAGAAACCATCGATAACGTCCTCGGCTTCGTTCATAGCCGAGACACGCTTGAGATCGAACAAGACCGCCGCCAGACCATGCTGGTCCGCGACCTCGTCCGCCCGCTCGCTCTCGTTCCCGAGACCAAACCCATCCGCGAGCTCGTCCGCGAACTGCAAGACACCAATGCGCAAATGGTCATCGTGGTCGACGAGTACGGCCAGACCGCCGGACTCGTCACCATGGAAGACATGATCGAAGAGATCGTCGGCGAAATTCGTGACGAATCCGAGCCCAGCCGCGATGTCGTCGAATATCCCGACAAATCCATCGTCTCGTCCGGCAATCTGGACCTCGACCGCCTCGAAGAACTGGTGGGCTTCGTGCCGGGTGAGGAAACGGAGTCGACCACTATCGGCGGCCTCGTCTGCGAGTACCTGGGACAAGTGCCCGCGCCCGGCGCCGTACTCGTCGTCGACGGCATCTCCGTCGAAGTCCTCAGCTCCGACAGCCGCCGCGTTCGCACCGTGCGCGTCCGCAGAACGGCTCCCCAAGCCGTCGAAAAATCCGAAGGTGTAGAGGATTAACGTGAAGTCCGGATTCGTCGCAGTATTAGGCCGGCCCAATGTCGGCAAATCCACGCTGGTTAATTCCTTGGTCGGCACCAAGATCGCCATCGTCAGCCCCAAGGCGCAGACGACACGCGATGCGATTCAAGGGATCGTCACCCGTCCTGAAGGCCAAATCGTTTTTGTCGACTCCCCCGGCATCCACATCCCCAAACAAGAACTCGGCCGCCGGATGATGCGCGAGGTCGACCGCGCCGCTGACGGTTGTCACGCCCTGATCGTCGTCGTCGACGCAACCAAGCCTACCGGCCCAGGCGATCGCGCCGCCGTCGAAACCGCGGCGCGGGCCGGCATCCCCGCGATCCTCTGCCTCAACAAAGTCGACCGGCTGCGCAACAAGAACGAACTGCTGCCGCGTATCGCCGAGTTGCAAGAGATGTTCGCCTTTGACGAGTACCTGCCGATATCAGCCCTCACCGGCGAGGGCGTCGACACCCTCGTCAAGCTGATCTTCGATCGGTTGCCCGAGGCGCCCGCCTTCTACCCGGAAGATTTCATCACCGATCAGCCCGAACGCTTCATGGCCGCGGAGCTGATTCGCGAACGCATCCTCTACGAGTCCGAGCAAGAGGTCCCGCACTCCACCACCGTCGTCATCGACCAGTGGAAAGAAACCCACAAACTGCTGCGTCTATCGGCGACCGTCTACGTCGAGCGCACCGGCCAAAAGGCGATTCTGCTGGGCGAAAAGGGACTCAAGATGAAACAGATCGCCACTCTCGCCCGCGAGTCTTTGGAATTGCGCTTCGGCAAGAAGGTCTTCCTCGAAATTTTCATCAAGGTCAAACCGAAATGGCGCGACCAGCAAAGCTTCATTCGTTCGCTCGATCGCTATCGCTTTTCGATGGGCGAGTAGTTCGCTCAGCGGAATCCTGGCAGCTTCGTTAGGATAATGCTGTGACTAGATTCGCCCGCAGACGATGCTTGGTCGTGTGGTTCGCCGTTGTGAGTTCGGCGTTCGCCGCGGATGAGCCCATTTCCGATGACCAATTATTCGATCAGGTCAATCGCCGCCTCGTGACCGATCCTCAACTCGGCGCCAGGCCCCTGCAAATCACCGTGACGGACGGCAAAGTGACCGTCACCGGCTTCGTCGAAAACGAAAAACTGCAGAAGCGCGTCGACAAAGTCGTCAAGAAGGTCAAAGGCGTGCGCGAAATCGACAATCGCGTTGAAATCCGTCAGTGAGTCTGAGGCCCTAGGCTAGCCAGGCTCTCACCTTGTCCGGATGGTCCGTAATCAAACCGTCCACGCCGAGGTTCACCAGCCGCCGCACTTCCTCTTCTTCGTTGACCGTCCAAGCCCAAACGAGCAAGCCTTCGTCGTGGACTTCTTCGATTAGTTCGCGAGACGCCAGACGGAACTGGGGAATCACCACGTCGATCGGACAGTTGTGGCGCGCCCCTTCATCTTGGGTCCGATTGTAGATGTACCCCAGCTGCAACTCCGGCAGCAGTTCATGAACTTTGGTCAGCCCGTCCACATCGAACCCCGAAATCATGGTCTTTTCGGGGTTGCAGTAGCGTTTGATTAGCGCCACGGCGGCCTCTTCGATCCCGTCGTGCTTCAGTTCGATATCCAGGAAGGTTTTCTTGCCGAACTTCTTCAGGACGTCTTCCAGCAACGGCGCCTCGTAGCCGTTGGGCAGCTTCTTGAACATTTCATACGGCGTCGCTTTCACCGAATGCTCGCCGACCACGGAATCGTGGATCACCACCAATTTGCCGTCGCTGCTGGCGCGAACGTCCAACTCAATTCCGTCAACTTTTTGCTCCAGGGCGCTCTCGAATGACGGAATCGTGTTCTCCGTGTGGTTCGCCGCGCCTCGATGCCCGATAATCTTGACCTTGCTCATATCCTGCGTCCCTTTCTCGAAGCCCGGACTGAAAATGCACCCCTAGGGCTGGGTCCTGCGTCGCGATTTCTTCGCAACCAGTCACGCCAAGCCGCATGTGTGAAACCTGATGACCCCCAGCGGCGTGCTATCGCGGCCGGGATGGCTTAGAGAGCCAACTTGTTCCATAAGATAGCATGCCGTAACTCCATCACGCGCAGCCCCGGTAGCAGGTGAACGACCCCGATTCGCTACAATTCAAGGCAGCCGTAGATCCCGGTGACCCTCCTTTTTCGTTACGTCCTCCGCGAGATTCTGATCGGTTCCCTGATCGGCGCGGTTCTCTTTACCTTCGTTCTTTTCCTCAACCAGATCGGGACGGTGATGGAGTTGCTCGTTCGCGCCTCCGTCTCGCCCTCCCAAATCGGCCGTCTGTTTCTGCTTACCCTACCCCAGTCCCTCCCCTATACGGTCCCCATGGGCGTTTTACTCGGCGTCCTGTTGGGCCTCGGCCGATTGTCGTCCGACGGCGAGATCATTGCGATCCGCGCTGCCGGCATCCCCACCCGCGTCGTCATCGCGCCGGTCATGATCTTCTGTCTCCTCGGAGCGATATTGAACGCCTACGTCACTACGACCCTGAGCCCATGGGCCGCAAGAGAGTTTCAAGCCGCCAGCGAGTCAATGAGGATTTCCCAGGTCAGCGCTTCGGTGCAACCTCGCGTCTTCATCGAGGAGTTCCCCGAGACGGTTCTCTATGTCCGCGACGTCGACCCCGGACCCATCGTCGAGTGGCGCGGCATGTTCCTTGCGGACACCAGATCCTCGGCAACAAGCGTCAAGATCGGCCAAGTACGCGCCCCATCCGATGGCCCGCGCATCACTATTGCGCCGGAAGCCACCGTCATCCCCTTGCCGGACCAAGACCGGATTCAACTCCACTTGCCCAGCGCCATCACCTACGAGAGTTCGTCTGATCCCCAGGACTACCAGATCGCCGCCGCCACTTTTAGTGACCAAGTCATCGAGGCGGCGCCGGATACCTTTCGCTCCTCCGACCGGCCCTTCCAGCAAATGGAGATGGCCGAGCTTTGGCAAGCCGCGTCCGAAGGAGAGCGCCGAATCGAAGCCGGCATCCTCGCCCACCAGCGGCTCGCCTTACCCTTCGCTTGCTTGCTGCTTCCCCTAGCCGGCATTCCGCTGGCCATCTCCGGGCAACGAGCCGGCAAGTCACTTGGCATAGTGCTTTCGATCCTCTTGGCCTTCGGATATTGGATGGTCTTGTTGGGAGGCGCCGCGCTCGCCGACGAGGGCTACCTCCCGCCCGGCCCCGCCGTGTGGCTCGCCAATCTCGTCTTCGGCGTGGTCGGCGTCGTGGCCGCGGTGCGCCTGGACTCGCCGAATCGCAAAGACGTTCTGGCAATCATCGCCGATCCGATTAAGCGCGGATACGCGGCCTTAGTGAAAAAATCCGCCCGCTCGCAACCCGCCGCCCAGCAGCCCGTGGACGATACTTCGCGATCGATCGACATCGGCGGCGTGGTCGATGCCTTCCTGCCCATCGCCGACCGCTACGTTCTGCGCACGTTCTTTTTCTACTTCGCCACGATGCTCGCCGCCTTCGTCTCGATCTGGTACGTGTTCAGCTTCTTCGAGTTGCTCAGCGACATGTTGTCGCGCGGCAAGATGGCGATGTTCATTCCTTACATCTATTACCTGACGCCGTTCCTGACCTACGAGACCACTCCGCTCGCCGTATTGACCGCGACGCTGATCTGCTTCGGCTTGCTCTCACGCAATCAAGAAATCACCGCTTTTCGGGCCTGCGGCATCAGCGTTTATCGCCTCGCCCTGCCCGTACTGCTCGCCGCCCTCTGCTTCGGCGGCGCTCTGTTCGCAATGGATTATTACTATTTGCCGGCCGCCAATCGGGTGCAGGATCAGATCCGCGACGAAATCAAAGGGCGGCCTCCGCGCACCTTCCTGCGTCCCGATCGGCAGTGGACCTACGGTCTGCGTAACCGCGTCTTCTATCACCGCTTTTTCGACATCGACAACAATGAGTTGGCCCCGATTGAAGTCTACGACCTTGGTGTAGAGCCCTTCCGCCTAACCCGGCATATCTCCGCCGAGAGTGCAAAATGGGATCCCCTCCAAGAGACTTGGGTCTTCCGCAACGGTTGGATCCGTGACATTGATGGTTCCAAAGTCGCCCGCTTCGAGCAGTTCGAGACCCGAGAATTCAGCGACATTCTCGAAACGCCCGACTACTTCCGCAAAGAGAACAAGTCCCACCAGCAGATGAACTGGCGAGAGTTGCAAGCTTACATCGACGATCTCACCCAAAGCGGCTTCGCCACGGCCGGCCTCAACGTCCTTTGGTACCGCAAGTTCTCTTTCCCCTTCTTCGCCTTCTCGATGGCTTTGCTCGCTGTGCCCTTCGCCATGCTCACCGGCCATCGCGGCGCCTTGGCGCCCGTCGCCTTCAGCCTCGTCCTAGCGATTTCGTTCTACGCATTGAGCGAACTGTTCGAAAAACTCGGGCAAGCCAATCAGATGAGCCCGCTGTTGGCCGCCTGGGCTCCAGGACTCATCTTCGGCCTCTCCGGCATCTACCTCTTCCTGCGCGTCCGCAGCTAGACGCCTCGCCCCTTCCTCACCGCACACGCTCCCGCAGCGTAATCTCGCTCCTACTCAATCTCGCTCCTTCCTCAATGCACACTGTCCCGCAGCGCAATCTCGCTCTTCCTCAATGCATACGCTCGCGCGGCGTAATCTCGCTCCTCCCTCAGTGCATACGGCCAAGCGCAACGGAGCCGCGACTGTAAAGGAGCGATCTTGCCTCCACCGGCCCCCAAAATTCCTGCCCAAACTTGACCCCGACGGAGTTCGACCGCTAGCGTCAATTCAATGTCCTTCCGATCCCTGCCGCTTATCCTCGCTCTCCTGTTGCCCTCCGTGGTCCTCGCCCAACTCACGGCCAACGGCAACCAATATTGGCAGCAAGGCTTCGAAGATTTGCCCGACGCCGCCGAGAACAACGACAGCCTCGGTTTCGCCATCGCCATCGGCGACTTCGACGGCGACGGGATTATGGA